>CAZGNQ010000010.1:0-26709 GCA_964527285.1 uncultured Hyphomicrobiales bacterium
GGCGCCTTTGCGGGTGATTATGCCGCACGCGTGTTCAACCGCGCTGGGCGTCAGGTCGCCGTGCCGGAGGGCACGATCGCCTTCACCGACAAGATGCTGAGCAATTACAAGCTTATCGGCGCGATCCGACTGGCCATGCCGCATGCGAAGATCATCCACAGCGTGCGCGATCCGCTGGAGTGCTGCTTTTCGATCTACAAGAACTTCTTCGCAGATACCGCCAGTTATACGACCTCAATGGCCGCACTGGGCCATTATCACCGGCACTACCGCCGCATCATGGCGCACTGGCACAGCGTCTTTCCAGGCGCGATCCACGACGCACATTACGAGCGGCTGGTGGCGGATCCGGAAACCGAGACGCGCGCTTTGCTGGCGTATCTGGGTCTCCCCTTCGATGCCGCCTGCCTTGAATTCCACACGGCTGAGCGGGCGGTGAAGACGTTGAGCGCCACCCAGGTGCGCCAACCCATCTATGCGTCGTCCGTCAAGCTCGCTGAACGCTACGGCGATGCGATCCAGCCGCTCATTGATGCGCTTGAGGACGGGGGCGGCGCCGCGGAGGGCTGAGGTCCAAGGGCCGAGATAGGCAGCCGAGATGGAGACGGCCGAGACAGACCGGGAGGTCCGCCTCAGGGGCTTACATGGGCAAAAACGTTCTCGCGCAAGCCTGACGGCTGAACCCGCCCAGAGCCTGCGCCGCGCGGACCATGCGCGCCGCGTGGCGCAGCATCAGCCCGCCAATCAGAACGGGATTTCGTCGTCGAGGTCGCTTCCAAACGCGTTGGATCCGCCATAGCCGGCGCCCCGGTCATCCCCGCGGGGGGCTGAGCCACCGCCCGATCGCCCGCCGCTGCGACCGCCTGAATCATAACCGACCTGCGGATCGTCGTGCATACCGCCCATCTGGGCGCCGCCCCCGCCTCCGCCGCTGCGGCTGTCCAGCATCTGCAGCGTGCCTCCGTTGTTTTTCAGGACCACCTCTGTCGAGTTCCGGTGCTGTCCGCTCTGATCCTGACATTTCCTGGTCTGAAGCTGGCCTTCGAGATACACCTTGGAGCCCTTCTTCAGATAATTCTCCGCCAGCTTGCAAAGTCCCTCGCTGAACAGGACGACCGAGTGCCATTCGGTTTTCTCGCGGCGCTCGCCTGAGGATTTGTCGCGCCACGTCTCCGTCGTCGCCAGGCGCAGGTTTGCGATCGGGCGACCGTCCTGCGTGTAACGGATCTCGGGGTCACGCCCGAGATTACCAACCAGTATGACCTTGTTGACCGAGCCTGCCACTGTGACCTCCTGCAACCTTGTGTGTTGGCTTGTCGCGAGGTGCGTCCCCCGGAGCTATCGGGTAGTGTGCAACCAGGGTGCATCCAAGCGCCAGCCGTGTGGCCGGCCAAGCCGCGCAGCGCTTGGCTGATGCGCGCATGTGGCCGGTTGAACCTCTGTGCTGCCACAGGGCCTGCGGCTGCGGCAGGGTTTGGAAGGAGCTTTGCACAGCCGATATTGTTCGTCAAATGTTCTTAGTTGCATCGCAGGCCTGCCGAGACGGTGAGGCCATCAGTCCTGCGTGGCGCACATGAAATGATCAGGATCGGCGCGGCTCAGCTGGGCCTGATGGGGCAGCGCAAAGGCCACCTCCATCTCGTGGATGCGCCTAAGGCTTGGTATCTGCGGTATTGTCTAGCGCCAGATGCATTCAACTGGTTGGGGTGATTACGCAGCTCATCGGCGAGCCCATGGGCCATAGACCCCGCAACCGCGCCCGCTGGCCCGGCTGAGAAAGCTATTCGCTTTCAGCCGTTGACGCCGCCTGTGCCTGGTTTTCCAGAAGGCGCTGCTCCACCAGCGTGGCGAGCGCCATCAGCAGCGGTGTGCCGATCGTGCCGGAAGCCGAGCAACGCTCACTACGGAAGCCGCGGTAGATGGTGTCAACATTGCCCTTGAACGCCCGTGTTAATGCGCGTTGGGCGAGGCCTGAGGCAACGGCACCATCGCTCCAGCGCACCTGGCAGCCCAGGCTGACAAGGTTGCGGCTCAGGTTGGCTGCGTTTTGTGTTCCGCCGTTGATCACCTGGTAATCGCGCCAGCGCTCGGCGTCGGTCGAATTCGCCCATTCCTGCGCTTTGGGTGCCCGCAGAGCATAGAGCAGTTCAACGAGGCTTTGCTTGAGGCGGCCTTCCGGCAAGCTCTGGGTGGCTGCCTCGAGCACGGCAAGGTCGCCGGCGCCGGGTGGATCGATTTTCAGGCTCGAGGTGTCCATCAATCGCGTGTCGTCCGGTGCGGGCGGCACGCTCAGCCAGATCTTGGAGGTGGAGAGATCGGCTGCCTCAAGGATTGCGCCTGAGAAATCAGCCCCATGCAGGCGCGTGGCCGTCAGGTTCGCGCCATTCATCTCCGCACCCTGGAAGGTCGTGCCCTGCAATTGTGCAAAGCCGAACAGGGCCCCTTGCAGAGTGGCGCCCGAAAAGTCTGCCATCTGCAGTTTCGCGCCCGTGAAGTCCGCCCCCTGGAGGCTGGCGCCAAGGAAGTTGGCGCCCACGATGTCGGCACCACCCGTCAGTGCGACCCGGCGCATGCGCGCGGCCGAGAAGTCAACGCCCGTCAATTCGGCATAACTGAAGTTCGCGTTATCGATGTTGGCCTCGTCCAGCGATGCGCCGGCGAGAAACGAGCCTTGGAAGTCCGCGCCGCTCACGTCCGCGCGTGACATCTTCACGCCCGTCAGCACGGTGCAGCTTTCCGAACGCGACTGGCCAAGCGTCAGGACCGCAGAGAGGTCTGAGCACGAGGCCTTGATGTCCCGCAGATCCGCCCCGACCAACGAAGCGCCGGTCAGGTCCGCACCCGTCAGATCCGCCCTGTGCAGGTCCGTCCGGTTGAGCTGTGCATAGCGCAGATCGCGCCCGCGCAAGATGATGCTGGCTTCATTGCTGTCAGCGTTGTCGGCGGCATCGCTGACGAGGTCCTGGTCGCTCACCACGAGATTGCGGTTGAACAGTGCCGAGAACTGCCCAAGGTCCAGCACCCCACCGTCGCCAAAAATGTACTCCGCAATGCCGTCAGCCGGGTTGGCTGATTGCGCACGGGCCGCGTCACTGCTGCTCGATGCGTGGCGCGGCAGATCCCGGCTGAAGCGATCCAGCGCCTCGCCCGGCACCGTGGCCACGAGAAACGAAAACAGAAGCACCGCGGTGATGAGTGTGCCCGTGACCACGAAAGCCGTGGGGCTGCGGCGTGCAATGTTGAACAGGGCGCCAATGAACGACGGCTCTGTCCGGCGCAGGAACACACCGATCAGCGCCAGAACAATCACCGATGCGACCAGCGTGATCCGATGAACCCATGTGGTGTCCACGTCGTGGTAGGGAATGAACGTGACCTGGATATACAGAAGCAGCACGACGGGCATCGTGACGAACGAAATCCAGATCATCGCGTGCAGAAAGCCGCCGAAAATCGAGCTGCGTTCGGGCCCGGCCAGCGCAATCGTGAAGAAATAGGAGTGCAGCTCAAGGCGCAGCGGATGATTGCGCTTCGGCCCCGTCTCCAGGGGGCGAACCGCGTCGTCGAACTCGATCACCTTGCGGGCCAGCATCACGTGCTGAATGAGTACGCCGTAGTGAAAGAACAAAAGGACGATCGGCGCGAACACGAAAAACCGCGTCATCTCGATCTCGACCTGAAGGATCGGCAATTCAACGCGGGAGTTGAGCAGCAGATCGCGGTGCGTGACGCCGGCAACGGCGATCAGCACGTAGGTCATGATGCCCAGAAAAAGCGCCCAGCCGTTGCGGGCCGCCGCACTGGCGTCGTTGACGGCCTCAAGCAGGCTGTACGGATTGACCGGCACATCATCGGTATCGGGCGCGAGTTCGCCATAGGGAGCTGGCGCTGCCGGGCTGAGATCGGCCATTCGTTTTGTCCCGCTCTATTCGTTTGACTGCGCCGGCCGGATGCCGGTCCAGCCAATTATGATCCGGCCACTTCTGATCCGGCTCGCGCCAACCCGCCCAGCACAGCCCACCACATATTCGGACAACACTGTTGCGCGCCGCCTGCCGGACGGTTGTGTCCGCCACGCGCCGCGGCCCGGCCATACATGTGCCCACACCAGCACCCACCGCTGGGCTGCACGTTAGCCGGAACACTCAGGAAGAGAAACGACGATAATCCTTGGCACGCCAGCCGTGGCCGTCGTGTGGCAGCTTGGCCGCGAGAGCCCACCAGGATGCCGCTGATGTGTGCACTGCGTCAGGCTCAGGCCCGCCACTCCCTCGATTTGATGTTTGTCTTTTCAGGCGGGCGTAGACGACTTGGCCTCGTCAGCCGCGCAGGAGCCGGGTTGCCGCTTCGTCGAGTGCTGAGAGAAACCGTGAGCGATCTTGCGGTGAAAACGGTGGCGGTCCGCCGCCGGTTGGTCGGCCGTGCTTGTCGGCGCCGGCGCCGGCCCTCAGATCGGCCATGATGGCGCGCGCGGCGATGGCCGGTCCAATCGAGGCTTGCGTGAAGGGCTTGCCGTTGGGCGCAATCACGGTGGCGTCTGCCTTGAGGCACCGTTCAGCCAGCAGGATGTCCGCCGTGACGACAATTGTGGTGTGTCCCGCCTGCGCGGCGATGTGGTCATCGGCTGCGTCGAACCCATCGTCCACGACCACGAGCGAAATGCTGGCGTTGCGCGGCACGCGCATGAAGCTGTTCGCCACCAACGTGACGGCCAAGCGGTATCGTTCGGCAACCCTGTAGATTTCGTCCATCACCGGGCAGGCGTCCGCATCCACCTTAATGACCGGTCGCAGGGGCGCGGCGTGAGCGGCAGGGGGCTCCCCGTCAGCGCCGGCGTGACGGGCCTGTTCAGGAGCGTCCTTACTGTGATCGGGCGGTTCAGCCACGGCTGGTCAGTGGCCTTCCAGGTACGCCGCGCGCACCTCTGGTCGGTTCAAAAGCTCCTGCCCTGAGCCTGAGAGTGAGATCTGTCCGTTCACCATCACGTACCCGCGGTGGGCCAGCTTGAGGGCGTGGTAGGCGTTCTGTTCGACCAGCAGCACCGTCAGCCCTGTTGCGCGATTCAATTCCGCGATCACTTCGAAGATCTGGCGCACGATCAGCGGCGCAAGGCCAAGCGAAGGCTCGTCCAGCAGCAGGAGGCGCGGCCGGCCCATCAATGCGCGCGCGATGGCGAGCATCTGCTGTTCTCCGCCTGAAAGCGTGCCACCACGTTGGTTCTGGCGTTTTTTCAGGATCGGGAACAGTTCGTATGCGCGCGCGACGTCCTCATCGAACGTCTCCTCCGCCTTGGGGTTGAGCAGCGTGCCCATCTGCAGGTTTTCAAAGACGGTCATGCGCGGAAAGATGCGCCGGCCCTCGGGGGACTGCGCAATGCCGGCATGCATGATCTTGTGCGTCGGCCATTGGGTGATGTCCTGGCCTTCGTATATGATGCTGCCGGCCCGCGCGCGCGGTGAACCGCAGACCGTCATCATCAGCGTCGTCTTGCCGGCGCCGTTCGAGCCGATGATCGTAACGATTTCACCGAGGTTCACGTCGATGTCGACGCCGCGCAACGCGATGATGCGTCCGTAGTAGGTCTGCACGCCGCGGATGGTGAGGACGGGATGGCCGGCGGGCCCTGCGGTGTGCACGCCCTGGCCTGATTGCGTGGATGCTTCCATCGTGGCAGCCGTTGAGGCCGCGGCAAAAGCAGCCGGCGCTGGGTCTCGCCCGGCGGCCACCGCGCTGTCATCCTCCGGCGGCGGCGCGGCCGGAGGGGACGATCGGCCCGCCACCAGATTGACGGACGTGCCATTGAATTCCGGTCCGCTCACTGTGCTGCCCCTTCCATCGCCGCAGCCTCTTCCTCGTCGACGCCCAGGTAGGCCGCGATGACGTTCGGATCGTTCCGCACAGCCTCCGGCGAGCCATCGGCGATCTTCACACCGTAATCGAGCACGATGATGTGGTCTGAAATGCCCATCACCACGCCCATGTCGTGCTCGATCAGGAGGACGGAAATTCCTTCGTCGTCGCGGATGGACGTGAGCAGGGCATTCAGTTCCGCACTTTCGCGGGGATTAAGACCGGCCGCCGGCTCGTCGAGGCAGAGCAAAACGGGGCGCGTACACATGGCGCGGGCGATTTCAAGCCGGCGCTGGTCACCGTATGGCAGGTCCGCAGCCGGGTCGTCGGCACGCTCGATCAGGCCGACCTTCTCCAGCCAGTAGCTTGCGAACTCGACCGCTTCGGCCTCGGCCCGTTTGTAGCCGGCAAGCCCCAGGATGCCGCCAACCGTGAAGCCGGATGCGCTCATGAGGGGATGGTGTTGAGCAACCATGAGGTTTTCCAAAACCGTCATGCCGCCGAACAGCCGGATGTTCTGGAAGGTCCGCGCGACGCGGGCGCGTGATGAGATCAGGTGACCGGGCAAACGCTCCAGCAGGTACACGCCTTCATGCTCGGCAAGTTCGCCCGCCATCTCATAGGCACCGAGCGGCGCACTCGGGACCTGGCGCAGTGAGATCATGCCCTCGGTCGGCTTGTAGAACCCTGTGATGCAATTGAAGACGGTGGTCTTGCCAGCACCGTTCGGGCCGATGAGTGCCGTGATCTTGCCGCGCTCGGCCTCAAACGAGAGGTCGTCGACGGCAACAAGCCCGCCGAAGCGCATGGTCACGTGTTCAACGTGCAGGATCGGATCCGCCACGCGCATCCCGGGGGTGTGGGCGCCGGCCGGATGTGTGTCTGGCTCACTGGCGGTAACGGAGGCTGCGGTCATCGTGGCTCTTTATGGGCGGTGATGGGCGTCTTGGCCGTGAACGGTGGTTGCGGGTTGTCTGCTTCGTCAATTTGCCGGGGCGTCTGGCCCCGGCGCAGTTGTTGGGCAAGTGTTGCCGAACCGTCGGCCACCGGCGCCAGTTGGGCGATAGTGCTTGGCCTACATGGCCTGGTCGTCACTGCTTGGCCGATACTGCGCGACCTCTGGTCAGCCGGCGCCCTGGCTGACCATGTCGCTTGAGATCTTTTTGCGTTCCTTCAGCACGATGCTGGGTGTGCGTTGCGAGATCAGGCCGCGCGGGCGCCACACCATGATGCCCACCATGGCCAGGCCGAACAGCAGCATGCGGTATTCCTCGAATTCGCGGAAGAACAGCTCGCCGCCGCCGATCATCACGATCGCCGCAATGGCCACGCCGATTTGCGAGCCCATGCCGCCGAGTACGACGATCGCCAGAATGATCGCGCTTTCCAGGAATGTGAAACTCTCAGGCGAAATGAAGCCCTGCCGCGTCGCAAAGAACGATCCTGCGAACCCGCCGAACATTGCGCCGATGGCAAACGCGGTGAGCTTTGTGTTGGTCACATTGATGCCAAGCGAACGGCTCGCGATCTCATCTTCGCGCAGCGCCTCCCACGCGCGTCCGATCGGCAGTCGGCGCAAGCGTAGCGTCACCCAGTTGGTGATGAAGGCCAGGATCAAAATGATGATGTAGAGGAAGATGAACCGGTGGAGCGTTGAATACTCCAATCCGAAAAACCCATGGAACGTGTTGTCGCCGAAACGTTTGAACTCCAGCCCGAACAGGCTGGGTTTCGGAATGCCGGAAATGCCGTCAGGTCCACCGGTGAACTGGTACCAGTTGAGCAGGACGACCCGTATGATCTCTCCGAAGGCCAACGTGACGATGGCGAGGTAATCACCCCGCAGCCGCAGTACGGGAAAGCCCAGAATGATGCCCCAAAACGCGGCCAGGATGCCTGCGAGCGGCAGGCAGATCCAGAAGCTGAGGCCGAAATGCTCCGCCAGGAGCGCGAACGAATAGGCCCCCACGGCGTAAAACGCCACATAGCCCAGATCAAGAAGGCCAGCGAGGCCCACCACGATGTTCAGCCCCCAACCGAGCATGACGTACGTGAGGACAAGAATGCCCAGGTCCATCATGCGGCGGTCTGGAACAATCCAGGACGGCAGCACGTCGGCAAACATCGGCAGGATCGGGAATGCGATGGCGACGATGATCAAGGCGTAGGTGATGAACTTCAAAAAGCCGTCGAGGACCGGCTGCATGGCCTTGCCGATGCTGCTGGCGGCTTTGCTGGGTTCCGCACCATCGCGCAGGCCCTGCCAAAACAGCAGGCTGTAGAGCGCGCGGCCCACAAAAACGATGGCCGCAGCGTAGACGAGCGTCAGCCAGCGATCCTCAAGCACCAGGCCTTGCGGTTTTTGCACGGTGAGGTGCGTCAGCAGGGGAAAGCCGAGCAATGCAGTGATGATGGCGCCCATGGCGCCGTCCTTGATGGCGGCCACCACCTTGTCGGACATTGAGATATTGCCCGATTGCAGCGTGTCGAGGGTTGCGTCGGCCATCAGACCTTTTCCACCTCGGGCTTGCCGAGTAGACCCTCGGGCAGGAAGATCAAAACGATCGCGAGAATGGCGAACGCAGCAACGTCCTTGTATTCGACCGAGAAGTAACCCGACCAGAACGTCTCGATCAGACCGATGATCAGGCCGCCGAGCATGGCGCCTGGCAGCGATCCGATGCCGCCCAGAACAGCCGCCGTGAATGCCTTAACGCCAGCCAGAAAGCCGATGTAGAAATCGATCACGCCGTAATAAAGCAGGAACAGCAGCCCTGCGACGGCTGCCAGCGCCGCGCCCATGACAAAGGTTAGCGAAATGGTTCGGTCGACATCCACACCGCACAACGCGGCCATCGTGCGATCCTGCTCGCACGCCCGCTGCTGGCGACCCAGCGACGTGCGGGCGATGAGCAATGCGAATGTGCTCATCAGCACGACCGTTGTGACGATGATGATGATCTGGATGTTCGACAGGTTGACCGGAAATGTCTCGCTTGGGACGACCGTATAGCCGCCCTGCACGATCGGCTGCAGCGGCTTGACCTTCGCGCCCTGGATGATTTGCACGGTGTTCTGCAGCGCCAGCGACATGCCGATTGCCGTGATCAGCGGCGCCAAGCGGAACGACCCGCGCAACGGACGGTATGCGACGCGCTCAACGGTCCAACCCCATGCGGCTGTCAGCGCCATGGCAAATGCAAGCACCAGCAGAAGCGTAAGGAAAATCACCACGATTCCGGAGCCGGCCACGAGGCCGAGCGCAATGATGGCAATCAGCGATATGAAGGCGCCGATCATAAAGATGTCGCCATGGGCGAAATTGATCATGCCGATGATGCCATAAACCATCGTATAGCCGATGGCGATCAGTCCGTAGATCGAGCCAAGCGTGATCCCGTTGATGAGCTGCTGAAGAAAGTATTCCATCGGGGTCCTTGCCGGCTCGCTCGCGGGGCTTTCGCGGCCACTGTTTCTTTTAATCGCCCTCTGCCCATATCCGCGGGCCATGTGACTGACGTCGAAGACCCGACGCGGGCCCAGGCGTCCGACGATGACGCTTCACGACCGTCGCCATGACCCGTGCCATCCGCGACAGCCTCTGACGAGCTCGTGCCTCTCAAGATTGATCAAGACCGGTGTGACCACCGGAGCGGGCGGGGTGGCGGTTGATCTGCCCGGAGAGGCCGATCATCACCAAACATGAGGCTAACGAACGTGTTTGAAGGTGGCAATGCTCAAGGTGCCTGCCCGCCGCGCGGTGCGGCTGCCAGGACACACGCTACCGGGCGATGAAATGGGTCGTCAGGCGCCAATCCCTTCCCCGGCACCCTGAGCGCTCAAGCCGGTCTGGGGCGCCGACCTCGGTTTAGGGCAGTGGCGCGCCGAAACCTCAGTACAGATTGTGAGAGCCGTCGCAGAACGGGGCGTCGTCCGTCATCTTGCAACCGCACAACGAAACGGGGCCGCCGTCTTCTGCCACAAAGCGCAGTGGCTGCATGCCCGTGCCCTTGTGCGCCCCATCACAGAATGGCTGCGTGCCAGAGCGTCCGCAGGTGCAGAAAAAGTACGCTTTGCCGGCCTCAAGATCCACCAGATAGGGGCTCATTTGGGGCGACACGGGCGCGGCAGGCTGCGCCGCATCCGTCTCGGTGACCGGCGGTGAAGCGGGGTCTTGCGATGCCATGGTCGTTCCTCGTTGCGGGCCTAGGCCGATCGGCGGCGCCACTTTGCCGGGGTGGATCCGCCGCGTCAGCCGCTCACGTCGATCTTGCGCCGAACCCGGGTCACGTTGCCGGCATCATCCGTCCATTCCAGCAGCAACTGCCCGCTCTGGCCGGCGCGCACAAAGAAACTGATGAACGGGTTGGCGGCAATGGCAGGGTGAAGACGCGTCCGGAACACCTCGCGCCCGTTGAAGCTCGCCACAAACTGGTGAACGATCTGTCGCGGTATGACGCTCCCGGTATCAGGGTCGACGCGCAGCCCGGTTTCCATGCGGTGCGGCATCAATGTGCGCACCTCGATGATCTCGTCGCGGGCGATGCTGTCCGGCAGCGAAATGATCGGTTTCAAGCTCAAGGGTCGGTCCATTCAGGTCTTTGACCGTGCTGTCACGGCTCTTCAACTGGAACAGTCTTGCCGGTGGATGTGCGCCGACGATAGCCCCACGCCCGACCCGAAAACATCAGGGCTGCGGAAGCGGTTCCGGCTCCGGCGCGGCAGCCCCCGGTTCGCCCGATGCTGAGGCGAACGCGTTCGGGGTGATCTGGACAGGACGACGGCCGAGAAATGCCCGCCCGTCGCTCATCTCGGCAATGGCGATCAGCTCTTGCGAGCCCCACAAACGGACACGGCTTGAGGCCTGCGCGCGGCCGGACAACGGCGTGAAGAAAAAGCTGGCCACGTCCGGACGCGGGTTTTGCGATGCAAACACATGGACGGAACGCACGAAGTCAGCGTCCGTCATCGGGCTTGCAACCCGCACGGTGAACGGCACGGCCGCCCCGCCCTCAACGAATTGCGGAATGTCCAGAGAGATGCGTCCCAGAACGGGCTGAACGTCGCCCAGAAGGACAGCAACAGCATCGCGCCAAGTCACGCGGCTTGCAGCCTGCGCAGCCGGTGCACCCATGCCGAGCCACGGTCCGATCGCAGCGAGCGCCGCGGTGCCGAGCAAGGCATCCCGCCGTGTCATGGCCGCGCTTCGGGGTCGCACGCCGGGCGCTGCCGTCTCGATCGTTTCAGCCTGACGGTTGGTGGTGGTCATGTGCTGGTCGTCGATCCGCATGTCTTCTCGAACACCATGTCGCTACAGCAACTTCGTCTGCGACTCGACAGCAACTGTCGACGCATAAAACACCCTGGCGGTGATCCGGTGGATCCGATGCAGGTGCACCGTCCAATTCTAACGCGCAGCGGAACCGTCCGCTGCCCCCACGCGCGCTACACGACGGATCTATCATCTAGATGACATCTGCGTGTTTGAGCAGATGCAACACGGCGCCGTCAATTGTTCAGCCGGAAAGGTGCGTCTTTCCCCACCTGAACGCTCGCGGATTTCTCGCTGGTGTCATCGGGTCTGCGCGGCAGCCACGCTGTTGTGAGCGACCCGTCATCCCCGTTGTGTTGGTATGGGGTTGACGTGCACGTCAACCAGGCGCCATTTGATGCGCTGACGATAAGCATATCGCCACGCGCCGTCGCCGCTGCGTTCCCTTTCCCGTCCAACTGCGCTGCGCTCAACGCAGGCGCCGCGCTGGGAGGGTCCGTTGTGCCGGCCACAGCAGATCGCGTGGCATGACCGCATGCAGCGGCCACACGGGGAGGATAACAATGACCACGTTTGTGTTTGCTCTGGCAGTCATCGCGGGGGCTTTCGTGCTTGCGATGCGGCGGGCGCCTTTGGCGATGTGGGCCGTTCTGTCGGCTGTCGCGGCTGCTGTGCCCGCGTTCGGGCTTCTCACAGGCAACGTGAGCGCGCCCGGCGGCCTGTCGATCGGGACGATAGCTGCTTTTCTCCCCGCCGTTGTCCTGGGCCTGCTCTCGATCCCGCCGCTGCGCCGCGCACTGATCGTGAAGCCCAGCTTTGCCATGGTGCGCTCCATCCTGCCGCGCGTGTCGGACACGGAGCAGGCGGCGCTTGATGCGGGCACGATCGGCTGGGACGCAGAGTTGTTTTCCGGCCAGCCAGACTGGTCCAAACTGCGGGCCGTGGCGCCGATCACGCTGACGCCGGAGGAAAAAGCCTTCCTGGAAGGCCCGACGGAAGAATTGTGCCGCATGCTGGACGACTGGCACATCCGTCATCATACGCGCGAGGTCCCCGCTGAGGTGTGGGAGTTCGTCAAGCGTCGCGGGTTCCTGGGGATGTTGATCTCCAAGGAGCACGGTGGCCTTGGGTTCTCGGCGCAGGCACAATCGCTCATCCTGGGCAAAGTCTCATCGCGCAGCCCCGAGATCGCCACCGTCGTGATGGTGCCCAACTCGCTTGGACCAGGCGAACTCATCGAGAAATACGGCACCCCGCAGCAGAAAGAGCGCTATCTTGAGCCGCTCGCCAAGGGCGAAGAAGTGCCGTGCTTCGGCCTGACCGGACCAATGTCGGGCTCCGATGCGGCGTCCATGCGCGATATCGGCGTGGTGACGCGCGGTGTGCACAACGGCGTTGAGACGCTTGGCATCCGCCTCAACATAGAAAAGCGCTACATCACTCTGGCGCCGGCCGCGACCATTGTCGGCCTCGCGTTTCGTTTGTTTGATCCTGAGCGGTTGCTGGGTGCGCACGCCGACGACGAGATCGGGATCACGGTTGCGCTGGTGCCTGCTGACACGCCGGGTCTTGAGATTGGGCGGCGCCATCTGCCCGCGCAGGGGGCTTGGCCGAACGGTCCGATCTTCGGGCGCGATGTGTTCATTCCGCTCGACTGGATCATTGGCGGAGAGAAAATGGTCGGCCAGGGGTGGCGCATGCTGATGGAGTGCCTGTCGGCTGGGCGGGCCATCTCTCTGCCCTCGTCGTCCACGGCCGGCATCAAGATGATGCTGCGGACATCGACGGCCTATGCGCGGATCCGCAAGCAGTTCGGCATCGAGATCGGGCGCATGGAGGGGATCGAGGAGCGGCTCGCCAGCCTGACGGAGCAGGCCTATGCCGTTGAGGCCGCGCGCGCGGTGACGGCATCGATGGTGTCTGCCGGCGAGAAGCCCGCCGTCATCTCCGCCCTGATGAAGTATCAAACGACCGACCGCATGCGCAGCGCGGTGAATGACGCTCTAGACATTCACGCCGGAAAGGCCGTGTGCGACGGGCCGTCCAACTATCTGTTCGGCGCCTACCAGATGGTTCCTGTGGGGATCACTGTTGAAGGGGCCAACATCCTGACGCGTTCGCTGATCACGTTTGCACAGGGCGCGCTGCGTTCGCACCCCTACCTCTATGCGGAGATTTCGTCCGCTCAGAACGCTGATCGCAAGGCGGGCCTTGCGGCGTTCGAGACGGCTTTTCTCTCCCACATCTCGTTTGCACTGTCGAACGTCGCCGGCGCACTCTTTCACAACCTTACCGGTGGACGCTTTGCCGGGGCACCCGGCGGCGCGCCACAGCCAACGTTGCGCTGGTATCGCCAGTTGGCACGGGCATCGCGCAGCTACGCACTGGTGGCTGACCTGTGCGTGGCCGTGCTTGGCGGCGGCCTCAAGAGCAAGCAACGCGTGACCGGTCGCATGGCCGATGCGCTGAGCGAGCTGTTCATGTTGTCCGCGGTGCTGAAACGCTTTGAGGACGACGGCGGCCTTAAGAGTGATGTGCCATTGCTTGATCTGGCGGCGGCGAATGCACTCAACCGCTTCGAGACCGCACTTGCCGCGGCGGTCGACAACTTCCCCGTGGCGCCGGTGCGCTGGTTCATGCGTCCGCTGGCCTTTCCGCTGGGCCGCGCGTTCGCGCCTGCATCGGACAGGAGCGCGAAGGTGGCTGTGCAGCTTGCGCTTGAGCCAGGCGCCGTGCGTGACCGCCTGACCCGCGATGTGTTCATCTCCAACAGCGCCAATGATCCGACCGGCCTGCTGGAAGTGACGTTGCCAAAGGTGTTGGCCGTGCGCGACGTTGAAAAGCGCATTGAGCGGGCCGTTCGGGCTGGCGACATCCAGCGCTTCCATGGGCGCGATTGGATCGGCCAGGCCGAAGACAAGGGCATCATCACGGGCGAGGAGGCCCTGGAGATGCGCGAGGTTGAGGACCTGGTGCAGCGCGTCATCGCGGTTGACCACTTCGCGCCGGAAGCTCTGCGCCCCAACTACGCACCCGATCCGGCCGGCGCGCCGGCGTTCGCGGCGGCGGCCAACGATCCGCACGAACTGGCGCGCCCGCGCGTGGAAGCTGCGGAGTAATTCCGAAGCTCAGTGATGCATGCGCGTGTTGCCCGGCGGTGACCGTCACAGGTCGTCGCCGGGCCGCGGAGCCTGGACCCCCGGAGCCTGGACACTGGCACAGGAACTTGGCGACCGCCGCCCTGCCCATTGCCCGTGACGGAGACGGGTCTGCGAACAGTTGCCCCGTAGGCCAGGATGCTGCGCGGGCCGTGGGAGGGGCACCAGCCGAGGATCGTTATGGTTCGCTGGCAGAAAGCGCTGCGCGCAACGCGGTCGGCATGACGTGGTCCGCGCGGGCGCGTCCATGGACATTGTGTTATCGCGATCGCACCCACCACATGCCCGCCCGGCCATCCCGCTCAACAGACACCAGAAGGTTGCAGATATGACTTCGCAACAGGATGCCGAAGCCGTTACGGCCGCTCAGACCTCTGAGGCCAACGCACCCGAGGTGCCAGGCTCTGACGGGGCTCACGCCGACGGCGCACACACGCCCACCGCGCACAACACGCCACCGTCAGGCGTTGCGACCGGTCCCGCAACCGCAAGCGGTTCAGCACCCCGCTCCCTGGCGGAGCGTCAGCCGGGGCAGATGAGCGTGAAGCCGCTAAACGATCTCCGCGACACCCACTATGAGATCGATTTCGAAGGCATCGCTTGGGTCACATTCGACCGTGAAGGCGCGAGTGCGAACACTCTTGGTCGGCGGCCAGCGCAAGAGCTTGGGCGGATCGTTGACCACCTCAAGAACAGCCCCGAGGCGAAGTCGGTGCGCGGGGTGGCCTTTCTCTCCGCCAAGCCGTCAAGCTTTATCTCCGGGGCGGACATCCGTGAGTTCGACAGCTTCACGTCGCCCAACGAGGTGAGCGAGGCGGTGGGGCAACTCACGCAGGTGCTCGACAATCTGGAGGGGCTGAAAATGCCCACGGTCGCTGCCATCCACGGCTACTGCCTGGGTGGTGGGCTGGAATTCGCACTGGCCTGCGGATTCCGCCTTGCGACACGCGACGAGGGAACGCGGGTTGGTTTTCCCGAGGTCAAGCTGGGCATCTTCCCGGGGCTGAACGGTACGGTGCGCTCAATCGCGGCGGCAGGTGCCGTCAACGCGATGGACGCCATGCTGACGGGGCGCATGATCCGCGCATCGTCAGCGAGAGGCATGGGCCTCATCGACCAACTGGTCGACAGCCGTGCGGCGCTGCGCTGGGCGGCCCGAAAGGCCATCCTGCGCAAGATGACGTCACGTGGCGAGACGCGCGTGCAGAAGGCCATGCGCATGGGCCCTGTGCGGGGGCAGATTGCCAAGGCGATGCGCAAGAAAACAGCCGCCAAGGTGCGCAAGGATCACTATCCCGCGCCCTTTGCGCTGATCGACCTGTTCGACAAGTTCGGCGGCAATCTCAAGCGGATGAAAATTGCTGAGACGCAGGCCTTTGCGCCGCTGATGGTGAGCGACACCGCCCGCAACCTTCGGCGCGTGTTTTTCCTGTCGGAGGATATGAAGGCGCAGGCGCCGAAGTCCGACAGCGGTTTTCAGGTGCGCCGGGTGCACGTCGTCGGTGCGGGCACCATGGGGGCCGACATCGCCGCCCACTGTGTTGCCAGCGGACTGGAGGTGAGCCTTCAGGATCTCTCGCAAGAGGCATTGGGCAAGGCAAAGGCGAGAGCGGAAAAGCACTTTGCAAAACGCTACCGCGACAAGGCTGCGCGGACGGCTGCGTCGCAACGCTTCCTGCTCGATCCGGAGGGAAAACTGGTGGGGCGGGCCGATGTGATCATTGAGGCGATCGTCGAACGCCTCGATGTGAAGCAGAGCGTCTTCAAGGAACTCGAAGCAAAGGCACGCCCCGGGGCGATCCTGGCCAGCAACACGTCCTCCCTGCCGATTGAGGACATCGCTGCGCCGCTTGCTGATCCGGGCCGCTTGATCGGGCTGCATTTTTTCAACCCGGTTCCACAGTTGCCACTGGTCGAGGTCGTCAAGAGCCCACTCGCTCGCGAGGATGAAATTACCCGCGGTTGCGGTTTCGTGACGGCGATTTCCAAGTTTCCGCTGGTCACCAAATCGACCGCCGGCTTCCTCGTGAACCGTGTGCTCGCGCCCTACATGATGAGCGCGATGTCGAAGTTCGAGGCTGGTGATGAGCGCGATCGGATCGACGCGGCGGCGAAGCATTTCGGCATGCCGGTGGGGCCGCTCGAACTTGCCGACCAGGTGGGCCTCGACATCTGCCTGAGCGTTGCTGAAACCTTGAAGCTGGAAACCGGCGGAGAGGGATCGAAACTCAAGCAGCTCATTGCGGCGGGAAATCTCGGCAAGAAAAGCGGCAAGGGTTTCTACACCTGGAGCGACGGCAAGGCGCAGTCGGGCGATACGACATTTCAGTCAGGTGAGTTGGAGGCGCTCGGGCGCCAACTCGTGGAGCCGCTGATCGCAGAGTGCGAAAAGTGCCTCGCCGAAGGCGTCGTGTCGTCGGCCGACATGGTGGATGCTGGCGTCATCTTCGGCACCGGTTTTGCCCCCTTCCGTGGTGGCCCGCTGCACTACAAGGCGTCCCTGTCAATGACGGCGGCCTGAGGCGACCGCGCCCGGCATTGTTTTTAGTGCCCACGACGGCCGGCACGCAAAGCGCAGGCGTGCGCAGTCCAGGCCGGTCGTGATCCCGCAATCGCTGCGCCTGACGGCGCTGAGGAGTAAAAACGACCATGCAAACCTTGCGGCCTGTGGCCATTGTTGGCGGCGTGCGGACACCCTTCTGTCGCTCCAACACGCTTTATTCCGAACTCAGCAACCTCGATATGATGTCGACAGCTTTGAACGGCCTCGTGGAGCGATACAACCTGAAGGGAGAATTGATCGACGAGGTCGTCGGGGGTGCCGTCGTCACCCACACGAAGGATTTTAATCTGGCGCGTGAGGCCGTGATCGACACAGCGCTGCATCCCAATACGCCTGGTGTCACGCTCTCCCAGGCGTGTGGCACCAGCTTGCAGGCGGCGATGGGCGCGGCGGCAAAGATTGCGACAGGGCAGATTGAGAGCGCGATCGCCTGCGGCTCCGACACGACAAGCGATGCGCCGATCGTGGTGCAAAAGAAGCTGGCCAAGCGGCTGATCGAGGCACAGCGCGCCAAGTCATTCGGGCAGAAATGGAAGGCCTTCACCAAGGGCTTCAAGATGGGTGAACTCGCGCCGAAACCGCCCAGCGTCGCTGAGCCGCGCACAGGCCTGAGCATGGGCCAGCACTGCGAACTGATGGCGCAGCGCTGGGGCATCACGCGCGAAGCGCAGGACCAATTGGCCTTTGACAGCCACGTCAAGGCGGCGCGTGCCTATGATGACGGCTTCATGGATGATCTCCTGACACCGTGTGCAGGCGTCTACCGCGACAACAACCTGCGTGCCGACATCTCGATGGAGAAAATTTCCACACTCAAGGCGGCGTTTGAACGCTCAGAGCGCGGCACCATGACGGCAGCAAATTCAACGCCGCTGACGGATGGGGCGTCATCCGTGTTGCTGGCGAGTGAAGAATGGGCACGCGACCGCGGTCTGCCGGTGCTGGCGCACATCACACACGCGCAGCACTCCGGGATTAACTTCATCGCGGGCGAGGGTCTGCTCATGGCCCCCACAATTGCCGTTCACCAGATGCTGCGGCGCGCCGGCCTGAGCCTTCAGGATTTCGATTTCTACGAGATCCACGAAGCGTTTGCCGCGCAGGTGCTCGCCACGCTTACGGCCTGGCAGGACGACACCTATTGTCGCGAGGTTGTGGGGGCGCAAGGCCCGCTCGGCGCAATTGATAGCGACAAGCTCAACGTCAAGGGATCGAGCATTGCCGTGGGTCATCCGTTTGCCGCGACGGGCGGACGGATCATTGCGGTCTTGTCCAAGCTGTTGGCGGCGAAGGGCGGCAACGCGAAGGGCCTGATCTCGATCTGCACGGCCGGTGGCATGGGTGTCACCGCAGTGCTTGAAGCGGCGTAGCGGCGGGGCCGAGCCGGAAAACGCACCAGTGGCGCCACCCGGTCGGGTGATCGTCGGCTCGGTTTGTTCAAGGTCGTCCGCGCGCTTCGGGCGAGCCGCTTGCCGGCGCTGCGAATGGTGTGCTGGGCTGGTGCGTTGAGGATTATTCGCACCGGTTCAGCGCTTCACGACAGCGCTTTTCGATGTCGTCCAACTCCTCCAGCGTCCTGTCGATATCCTCCCTGCGCGCCTTGAGGTCTGTTACCGTCGCGTTAACCTTCATCAAGAGGTGGCGGATCTGGACCGTCTTGTCAGGGTATGCGTCGTAGAGGGAGAGATATTCCGCGATTTCTTCCAGCGAGAAGCCGAGGCGACGGCCGCGCAGGATGAGCAGCAGGCGGGCGCGGTCGCGGCGTGAGTAAATGCGTGCCGTGCCGCGACGTTCAGGCGTCAGCAGGCCGCGCGACTCGTAAAACCGAATGGCGCGTGCTGTCGTGTCGAACTCACGTGCCAGTTCGCCGATCGTAAACGTGTCACAACCGACCAGCGGCGCGCCCTCCTCAGCCACTGGACCGGCGCCGTTCAAGCCATCGTCTGCCGATGGCTCAGGTGTGAATGCATCTTCAGGCATGAAACTCTCAGAACCGGGGTTTGGTGGCGCACAGAGCCCAAACGCGTCGCCGTGCCAACACGGACCAATGGCGTGCGCCTATGGCAGAAGGCTGGCCAGATGGCGATATCGACGGATCGACAGACGGGTTGCCCCGTCCGTCGCGCCTGCGCCGTCGAGCCGAGGCGGTCGCGCGCCGATCGCCGCGGGCATCCGGCGCACCACCGCGAACCCTCGTCAGCCCAAACTGGATGTCACGACGTCAGGCGCAGGGCCTTTGCATGAAGGCCTCCCGCTGTGTGTGGGTCGCAATTGTTCACCACCTAGCCGAAACACGAGGCAGATACCCCGTGGGGCGACCGCCAGTGGCTACCCGTCACGCCGTGCGGCTTCTTCCTGCTTGAGTTCTTTCTTTGACAGCTTGCCGATCATTGTCTTCGGCAATTCAGGCCGAAATTCGATCTCCTCGGGCATTTCAATCTTGGAAAGCTTGGCGCTGAGGAATTGCAGCATCTCTTCCTGCGAGACGCTCGCCCCTTCGCGCAGCTTCACGAAAGCCTTTGGTGCTTCACCGCGATAGTTGTCGGGAATGCCGATGACGGTCACCTCCTCCACATCCGCATGGAGATAAATGGCTTCCTCGATCACGCGTGGGTAGACGTTGTAGCCGGAGCAGATGATAAGATCCTTGATCCGGTCAACGATGAAGATAAAGCCGTCCTCATCCAGGTGGCCGACGTCGCCGGTGCGCAGTGAGCCGTTCACGAACACATCGCGGGTGGCGGCGTCGTTCTTCCAATAGCCGCGCATGACTTGCGGGCCGGAAATGCAAATCTCCCCATCTTCGCCGACCGGCAGCACCTGCTCAGGATCGGTGAGTGAACGGATCTCCACAAGCGTGCCTGGTACAGGTTGGCCGATTGAGCCTTCCTTCGTTCGGCCTTCCAGCGGATTGCACGTGGCGACCGGAGACGACTCGGAAAGACCGTAGCCTTCCACCAGGAAGCAGCCCGTGATTTTCTCAAAACCGCGCTTGATATCGAGCGGCAGCGGTGCGCCGCCTGAAATGCACATATGGAGCGAAGACAGATCGTAATCCCCGATTTTCGGGTGGTTCATGATGGCGTTGTAGAGCGTGGGCACCCCGGGCATGAACGTCGGTTTGGTCTTGGCGATCAATTTCAAGCCATCGTCCACCTGGAAGCGCGGCATCATCACGATTTCTGATGCGCTTCCGACACCGAAGTTCAAGATCGTCGTCATGGCGAAGACGTGGAAGAACGGCAGCGCAGCGAAGCCTTTCTCCTTGCCGACCTGGAAATGTGGTGCCCAGGCAAAAAGCTGCTGGACGTTCACTGAAAGGTTGGCGTGCGTGAGCATCGCACCCTTGGGTGTTCCCGTCGTGCCGCCGGTGTATTGGATGACGGCGAGATCATTGTCGGGATCGATTTCCGGCACGGCGGCGTGGCCCGAATTATCCAGAAGTGTCTTTTCGACGATGATGTGATCGATCTGGGCAGATGCCTTCGGGTTGGCCCGCTCTGCGCTCTTGAACACCTTGAAAAGCGCGCTCGTGAGGGCCGGCAGCAGGCTTGCGAAATCGCACACGATGGCCGTCTTGAGCGTGCCCTTTTCGAGCAGGGCCTCGACCTTTTCGAAGGTCATTTTCAGGTCCAGCGTGACCATCCATTCGGTGCCGCTGTCGCGCACCTGGAAATCCAATTCATCAACGGTGTAGAGCGGATTATAATTGACGACTGTGCCGCCGATTTTCAGTATCGCATAATAGAACACCACATATGTCGGCGTGTTTGGCAACAAAATGCCAACCTTGTCGCCTTTCTGGATGCCGCGCGCTTGCAGGCCAGCGGCCGCGCGATCCACCAAGGCACCGATCTGGCGATATGTGAGCTTACGTCCGAGAAAGTTCGTGCAGACGCCATCTGGATGGTCACGCACGGCCCGCTCCATGAGGCTGAACAGCGGCTCACCTTTCAGCGGGTGGTTCCAATCGATGCCCTCAGGATACGCGTCCATCCAGGGCATTGGTGAAGCCGTTGCGGCTGTCTGCGCGGTGCCACTGGCGGCTGAAGCGTGTGGGGCGGTGGGCGCGCCCTCGGACCGGTCGCCCGCGTCTGCGTTTGGCATTTCGGCGGCAGTGCTGATGTCGTTCATGGACGTCTCCACCCGATCGGCTGGCACCGTTGTCACTGCGAAACATACAGCGATGTGCTCGCAGGCCGGCCCCTGGCAACGGAAGCGTTGTGATCCATCAATGTCGTTGATGGTTGACGTGCACGTCAAGTGGGCAGTGGTGGAAAACCTTGCAGGCAGCAGTAACGGTTCACTGATCGATTGTTTCCCCGGGCTTGTATCAGGGCGAAGTTGGCCTGCACTCCTGATGGCGCACGGACAAATGAGCCCGGGCCGCGCCCAAGCTGCTCGTGATCCGTACCGCGCTGTGCGATGGCCCGCTTCAAACGTTTGGCCCTGAACTTGCTTCCACGTCACACACGCCGCGAACCGCTGCGGGGCGCGCGGTTGTGGGCTGGCAGCCTCACCATGCGTTCAGTATCCCACTGACGCGATGGGCAAGAGCGTCACCGCGATGCGTCTGTGACGTCCACACACCTTGAGGGCTCGCCTGTTGGTCGGTTTGGGTAACGCTGGCGCCGCAGACCCAAGTGTGCCTGGGCAGCCAGCCGGCACACGGGGCAGCGCTGTCGGCTGCAAGGCTGGCCAGCCAGGTGTTGACATTCGGCATCGTGCGTTGCTTGCCCGCGTGTGCACGATGATTTAGGCATGATGCGTTTAAGGCAACGGGCGAGAACGAGCGGGGACACAGCGTGAGGCCGCCATTGTGGCGGGCCGAGCGGCGTGTTGTCCGGTTGCCAGCGAGAGGAGCAGACCAGTGGACGACGTCGCAACGAACATCGTCGAAATCCTGCGCAAGCATATGAAGGATGCCGACAAGCCCATTACGATGGAGACGGAACTGACGGAGCTTGAGATCGAATCACTGGACCTGGCCATGATCGTCTTCGATATCGAGGACCAGTTTGGTGTTGAGATCCCCTACAATGCCAACGAAGAGGTTGAAGACTTCAAAACCGTCGGGACCGTCGTTGAGCGTGTCCGTGAGTTGGTGAACAACAAGCCGGCGCCGGAAGCGGCCTGAGTTCCGCTGGCTGGCATCGGCTCGTCGGCAAGGGTGAGCGGACGGCGAGCCCCTCCTATGGCGAACAGTGCGCACGGACGGAATGTGACGAGGTCTCGGCCGGCTTGCAACCGGCGTGCGCGCGACGCAAGCGGAGTGGCAGACCCTAGCGGGCGGGGGGCGCACATGTGGCAACCTGCGGCGGACCACCGAGGCTGCGGCCGCCACGGTCGGTCACCGGGGCTGGGCCCAGGATAGACAGGCCGTCCGGTGTGCGCTGTCCGACCAACGGGACACCTGCAATGCACGTTTTGGGCGAGCCCGTTGCGGCGCAAATGCAAACGTGATGCAGCTTTGTTTTTTTGCTGAGCGCTGTCTTGGACGATGGGGCATAGGCCACCCCGTTTGCTTCGCCGGGCGCCGCCCGATCACTGAAAGATGATGAAGTGGAACAGCGCATGGCAGACGACGGGCGCAAACACCGTGTCGTGATCACAGGCCTTGGCGCTGTGACGCCGATCGGGATCGGCGTGGACGCATACTGGGAGGCGTTGAAAGCCGGCACGTGTGGCGTCGGCCCGATCGAGGGTTTCGACACTGAAGATCTGTACATCACGATCGGTGCAGAGATCCGGAACTTCAACGCAAAGCCCTATTTCCGCAATCTCAAGCGCGAAAAAATCCTGCCGCACGCGGACCGGTTTGCACAGTTTGCCGGGATCGCCGGCATCGAAGCCATGTCGATGGCGGGCTTTGACGGGCCAGTGCCGGACCCGTGGAGGGCCGGCTGCATCATCGGTTCCGGCGCGGGTGGGCTCGTCTCCTACGAGAACGCCTACAGGGATCTCTTCATCCACAACAAGCGGGCCACGCATCCGCTCACGCTGCTGCGCATCATTGGGTCATCGGCCTGCGCACACGTGTCCATTGAGTACGAGATGAAGGGCCCGACCTTCGGCACCGTCAGTGCCTGCGCAACGGCAGCGCATGCTGTCGGGCTGCTCCTCGGCATGATCCGGTCGGGTCAGATCGACATGGGCATCGCCGGTGCGTCAGAGGGCGTGATGAATTACGGCACGATGAAGGCGTGGCAGGCGCTGCGGGTGCTCTCTGATGACGGCTGCCGCCCCTTCTCCAAGTCGCGTAACGGAACCGTATTGGCGGAGGGCGCCGGCCTGTTCGTGATGGAAAGCCTTGAGCATGCGCAGGCGCGTGGTGCGAAGATCTACGGCGAAGTCTGCGGATTCGGCATGACGTCCGATGCGCGTGATATGGTCAATCCGGACACCGAAGGCCCGGCACAGGCGATGCGTCTGGCACTGGACGACGCGCGCATTGCACCGTCGGACGTGGACTACATCAACGCTCATGGCACAGCGACGGCCGTCAACGACGTGAACGAGACCCGGGCCATCCGCCGCGTCTTTGGCGCGCACGCCGACGACCTGGTCGTGTCCTCCACCAAATCCATGCACGGTCACCTGTTGGGCGCCGGCGGCGGGATTGAGGGCGTCGCATGCGTGAAGGCCATCGAGGAGGGCTTCGTTCCGGCGACCATCAACCTTGATGAGCCCGACCCTGAATGTGACCTGGATTACGTGCCCAATGAGGGCCGGGCGATGGACGTGAACTACGCGGTGTCCAACTCGTTTGCCTTCGGTGGTCTCAACGCGGTGCTCGTGTTCGGCCCGCCACCGGCCTGACGGCGCCAAGCTGAGTATCTGGCCGTAGGTTGGGCCGGGCGTTGGGCCCGGGCCGCACGGTGACTTGCGTTTCGCGACGCCTAACACTGGGCCGCCGGCCTTGCTCCACTGGCTTAAGCTCCTGTCGTGGTCCGCGGCCACCAAAGTCATTGGGCAGCCAGACCGCCCGTGCGTACCTCTTCACGCGGCGCCAGAGCACGGTCCTCCAGTTCGATTTTATACGCAAGCACCACCCACCAGACGACCGCGAAGATCGCCCCCAGGGCCCACGCGCCAAAGACGAACGGCACCAGCGCTGTCTCGATGCGGGTGACCAGATAGTTGGGATGCCGCACGACGGCGTAGATCCCGCGGCGGACCACGGGTGCGCCCGGCAGGGTGATGATCCGGTGCGTCCAGTAGCGCCCGATGGTTGCGAGCACGGCGTATCGCGTCACCTGAACCGCAAGGAACAGGTTAAGCAGCGACAGCGAAACAGGCGCGTCGGCCGGGATCAACAGCGCGATGGCCGCAATCCAGGACAGGTGCGTGCCGGCAACGACCGGATAATAGGACGCGCCTTCTTCGTGCGCGCCTGCGGCCAGCAAGGCCCGCGTGTTGCGCTGCGAGTACAACTCCTCAAGTCCGCGCTGGACGAGGAGCAGGACCGCAGCGCATTGCGGCGCGCCAATCAGCACCGGGCCGAGGGCAACGGGGGTGATCGCCAGCGGCCATAAAATGAAATCCAGCGCGCCCGTCATGCAGCACCTCGCAACCCGTCGCTCGCGCCATCGCCGCGAGGTGGTCCGTCCGGAATTTCCAGCAAGGCGAGCGCAACGGTGAACCCCGGCCCGAAGGCCCCCATGAGGTGCCTGCCGTTGCTGCCATCCCTCAAAGTGCGTTCGAGAACAAAAAGCACGGTGGGCGACGACATGTTGCCATAGTCGGCCAGGACGCCGCGCGCGTGGCGCAAATCATCCCCATCGCATTCCAACGCCGTCTCGATGGCTTCAATCACGCGGCGACCGCCGGGATGAAAAATGAGACCATCGATGGCATCGCGCGGTGTGCCGCATGCGTTGAGAAAAGCCGCTGTCGCAGGGCCAAGGCCGTCGCGCGCGTAGCGCGGAATGCTCGGTGCAATCACGACGCCGAGGCCGTCGTCTTCCACACTCCAACCCATCACAGACTGCGTGTCGGGCCACATGTGTTCGCCCGCTGCGACAAGTGTGGCGAGCGGTTTTTGGTGGCGCGAACCGCCGGAAGGGGCCGGATGGCTGTCCCGGTCTGCTTCGCCTGCGCCGGAGGTCACAGCCGGGGCGCTCAGCACCGCTGCCGCCGCGCCATCTCCGAAAAGCGCCGCGGAGATGAAATTGGCCTTGCGGTGGTCGTGCTTGCGGAAATTCAGGGTGCAGGTCTCGACGCAGACGAAGAGCACCGGGCCCTGGCGCATGCTGATTGCCAACTGCGCCGCGCGCACCAAGCCGGACACACCGCCGGCGCAGCCCAGCCCGAAGATGGGCAACCGCAACGCTGTTGGCGGCAGGCCGAGCTGGTTTGCCAATTCGACATCAAGGTTGGGCACAGCGACCCCCGTGGTCGAGACGGTGACCACGCCAGCGACGTCGTGAGGTGCAATGCCTGCGTCGGCGATCGCCCGCTGCGCCACGTCCACGCACAGCGCGCAAGCGCCTGCATGGTAGGCCGCTGCGCGTTCCGGCCAGCCGATATCCTGCCGGTGCCAGTCCACGGGCACGCAGGAATGGCGGGCGCCGATGCCGGTGTTCGTGAACAAAGCGCCGACGCTTTCGTATTGCGGATAGTAAGCCAGCGTCTCGGCGAGGGCCTCGGCCTGATCGATGCGGTGTGGCGGCACCGCCGTGGCGAGTGAAAGAACGTCAACGTCAAGTCGATGTGCTGCGGCAGCGTTGTGCGGTGCAGAGCGGTGGGTGGACTGTTGCGAACCCAGCAACGATCCGGGGTCGGCTCGCGAACCGGAGGTGCCGGCGTCACTGCTTGGGCTTGGTGCGGGCACAATTGGCATGGCGGACGGCTCCTCTCAGCAGATCGGTCCGGCCAAGCCGCCCAATTGGGGAGATCGGCTTGCGGACGCTGGTGACCTGCCTACGGGTCCGGGCCGCGCTTGGGCATGGGAAGCGGACGAAAAAGCGCAGCCTTTGCCAACAAAGAAGTGTGACGGCGCCTGGAGCTGATTTATTGGAACAAATCACCGCCCAAAGACTCGCATCGCGGCCCGCGAATGCGTCCGGCCTGCGCGCGTCAGCTCGCTCATTCACGGAGCCAAACAATAAACGAGCCGCCGCGAAGGATCGCGACGGCTCGACCGGTTCTGATGGCAATGCCGGACAGGATGGCCGGCACCCCCAATTGTTTTACGAGCAGCGTCCGATACGCTCGCGCGACACTTCCTCACCCCAGGCGTTGTATTTGACCCGGAAGCGGCGGTTGCGCTGCGTGCAGCCCTCGACGAACACCTCAACGTTGTTGAGGCGCTTACCGACCTGATCGACCAGGTCGTTCAACCGCGGTGCCGGATCGCACTGGCCAACCTGACGGCGGCGGCGCACATCCCCGTATTGCGTCATGACGATGTTGAAGCGGTCGAGCCCGTTGCACGTGAAGATCTCATAGCCGCCGCTGCGCAAGCGACGCACCTCGGACCGGTTGAAGCCTGCCTCGACGAGAAACGCCTGGACATCCTCTTGAGATACCGGCGGATCGCAGTCACCGATGCCCTTCTCCTGGCGGATATCGCCGAACCGGTTGATCAGCAGTCTCACCCGCGATGTCTTGTTGCAGGCTTCAACCACATACGTCGGCAGTTCGTCATCGACGACGGCGATGCGATCGTAGCCGCGCTCCTTTTCAACAACCTGGGCAAGGTTCTTCGGGTCAATCGGGCGCCGGCAGCTGCCGAGACGATCCCGCTCACGGATCCGTCCATTGCGACGGACGACCTGCACGGCGAACCGCGTGTCATTTCGGCAGGCGCTGAAGCGAATGCGACGATCGTTCTCCCGGTCCAGCTTGATCCGGTCATAGCCCTC
>CAZGNQ010000011.1:0-26511 GCA_964527285.1 uncultured Hyphomicrobiales bacterium
GCGAAGCGGAGGGGGCGGACGGCAGAGTGGCCGGGGGGCGGATCCGACGGCCGCAACGGTCCATCTGCGACAGCGAGCAAAGCCCCCGGCCTGCTTGCGCCACGACTGCTATTGGCGACGGTAGCGGAAGGTCGTGGCGGTGGGCTGACGGTGGAAGATGACCCGTTTCAGCAAACTGACTTCGTCGTGTGCCATATGCTTCAGGCGGTGTGTAAGTGCCGCAACAATTTGCCAACCATTTTCAGCCCTAGCACGGTGAGTACGCCCAATGGTCCCATTGGATAGAACTAGCCAGATGATAGGAGTCGTTGAAGTACTCGCATTGTAAGTCTGCGGTCTTTGGTCAAGGCTGGTTTCAGGCCATGGGTCTTGCCCCAATGAGAAAAGCTAAACTTAGGCGACAATCAACTCAGAAAGATCACAGCCGATACGCAATACGGTCTCGCACCATCAGTCGTTAACCCTAAAGACACGATAAATCTGCTGCACGGCGCTGAAAGTTCCGAGTTGTCAACCATTGGGAGAAAATGTGATGGAGACGTTTTCACTTTTAGCTCGCGTTGTGGTACTGAACGCCCTGCTGATTTCATCATTGCTTCTAGTCGGTTGTGCTAACATCATAGGCCGCGTGATCGCCCCTCAACTTTCAGAGAAAGAAATCAGCGGGATCGTCGCTTCGGTGGGCGAAGAACCAACTCGGTACGACCACCTAACGTACCTCACGGTTGACCTATTCCGGAGCTCCGGAAAACCTGAACCAGCCTCATCTCTAAAAATCGCTCAGATATCAAGGAAACTCAAGAACACCCTATTGGCGGAGTGTAAATTCCTCCCGGCCAATGTGAAAACGATTGATGATGCATCGAAGGAATTTGTTTCCCAATCACAAGATTTTTTGAGAGGTTCAGTCAATCCAGTGAATTTCAATATAGGCGGCCTCATCTTTATGAATGTTCCGCCAAATATTCAAGGAGCAATGCTTGAAGCTGAAAAGTCGCGTAAGATCAATATCCAGACATTATGTCGCGTCGCCAACGACATCGTGTTAGTGAGTGACGACAACTCACCGCTTACAATCAGCTCTGATGGGGTTATTCGTATATCTGCATCATTTATTCAAACTGTGGCAGTGCAAAATTCGACCCGTAGCAGCATCTCGATCCGCGACATTCTCACTGCAATCCGCCGGGACAAAGTTTCGGATGAAATGAAGCCAAAGATCGCCTCATTTAGTTATGGTTTTGATGCAGCACTTCGATTTGCAATTCGACACGAGACGGCCCATTTGGAATTGAGCCATCACGAAGTGTTTAGTCGTGCCCCGCGTTGCCAAACACTGCGTAAGATCGAGCTTGCCGCCGACGAACACGCAGCATATTCGATCGGAATATCCAATAAAAATGAGCGTCTTGTCATTGATGGGTATGCAAGCTGGAATCCTGCTGAGCGAGCGGAATGGAAGCCGTTGCTTGAAAATTTCAAAAGAAACGATCAAATCGCAATTGCGGCAATTACTGATGTCATAAATATGGATGGTCAAAGCGAGTTCTTTATTGACACGAAACGCTGCTCCTACCCTCAGCCTGCCCTAAGAATTTCTGTGATAACCCCGGCACTGAAAGCTCAACTATAATGCTGGCAACTGAAAAATGCTCAATTTGGCTCTTGATTGTTACGCTATGTGTCTATGCATGCGGCTGCTCTTCCGTGCTCGAGGACGTACCGGCGCAGAAGCTAAGTCGAGCTTTACCAGTAGTTCAATCCGATAAAGTATTTGAGTATAAAAATGAATTAGGTTTTGTGGGCGGAGGTGTTCGCCTGCGTGAGTCAAGCAAGACCGATGCGAATTATCGGATTGTAAGGGTGTATTTTCGAACAAATCGCGAGCCGTCCAACGAGCCTGGTGTCTACTTTGGAGGGCGGTTATCTAATCAACTGTACAATGGAGTTGCCGAGGTAAGTATTCCAGCTGAACATCGAATGGGTCGCATTGAGCGTCCATCTATTTGGCGGCTCGAATTCTCTCCAAACCCTAAGCGCCACATCATTTTTCGAAAGGCCCATCGATTAACAACCGACGCCTTCCTCAAACAGTTGCGAGCCAGAACCGGGGCAGTCTTGCTTTTCGTTCATGGCTTCAACACGAGCTTCGAAATGGCAGCTATGAGAGCTGCACAACTTCATTATGATCTTGCATTCCCCGGGGCAACAGTTTTCTTCAGTTGGCCATCAAAAAATAGAGCGCTCTCATATTTAGCTGATCGAACGCAAATGCGAAACAGCATATTGGCACTTCGCGACACGATTGAAGAAGTTCGAACTTCCGCTGGAACTAATCGCCTAATTATAGTTGCGCACAGTATGGGAGCAGATCTGGCGACAGAGGCAATTGCCCAACTAAAGCCAGGCGCGTCTCGGAATAAAAATCTCGACTTGATACTGGCCGCGCCTGATATCGATCGTAGATATTTTGTTTCCGAACTAATGCCAAAAATATCGAGGCTAACCAATACAACAATTTATGCCTCCGAAAATGACCAAGCGCTAAACTTGTCATCAAACATTCATGAAGCCCCGCGCCTTGGTAATCCACCCCCCGACCCACGCACGCTCGATCAAGTAGAGTTTATTGACGCGTCACGGCTTAAGACATCATTCGTCGGACACAGCTACTACGGGGATCAAACGAACATCATTAGCGATATGTTCTATATTGTACATCGCGGCCTGCCAGCAGAGAAACGGGCAGCACTCGTGAAGGTTGGCCAGCAAGGTCGTCACTATTGGCGCTTCCGTTAGCCTAACCGTCCAAAGTAATGACATTGGATAATCGGCTCCCTGAGCACCTGCGCGGCTTTCGTCCTAAGCGGGCAGCAGATCAGAATATTGCAACCATGGGCTTACATGTGCTCAGCACAATTAAAGGGTATCAGCTTCAACAGAAGTTCAGCGGTTCGTACCGTCTAACAACGCTTCCAACTCGGGCATCGCAGGCATGGTCGTCGACCAGGCACTGCGCGCGGAGCCGACGTCTGTTCTTGGCCCAACGCGTCGGTGCCTATCTCGGCGTCGACGGCACCCCTTCCCAGCTTCGGACACCAAGCCGCGTGCTCGCGACCAGACTGGCGTGTTCCGGTTGCGACACGCCGGCCGGCCGCCGATTTGTCGCCACCTGGCGTTAAACCACCCTCACCCACCGCCTCACCGGATAACGCGGCTCGGGGTGACCACGGCATCGAGCTGGCGATCGTGGGCGCCGCGGGGTACGGCCGCCACCTCCTGGGCGTCGAACGCATATCCGATGGCAAGCGGACGTGCCCCGCCGTCGCCGGAGAACAATTCGAGCGTTCGATCATAAAAGCCGCCGCCATAGCCGAGACGAAAGCGTTCGCCATCAAAGGCGACGAGCGGCACGATCAGCACACCCGGGCGCACCGCAGGCCCTGCCGCGGGCTCGCGAATGCCGAACGCCCCTGCCATCAGGTCATCACCGGGCGCCCATCGCCGAAAGGTCAGCGGCGTTTCCGGTGCCGTCACCACGGGCAGGCACACCGCGCAGCCGGCGCGCGCCAGCGCCTCGATCAGTGGGCCGGTGGCCAACTCGCTGCGGTGCTCCAGATAGGCCGCCACCGGCGCCTGCTTGGCCTCCGGCCCGGCCACATCCGCCAACAGCGCTGTCACGCGCTGGGCGGCAGCCGAAGCCTGGTCGGCGGCGTCCGGCACGGCGGCCACCGCTGCGCGCCGCGCCAAAACGGATTTGCGCAGTGCCGCTTTTTCGCCGGCGAGGTCGCCAGCACGGTCACCAGCACGGTCAGAAGGGACATGCTCATCGCTGGGCGTCGCCGCCATGGGTTGATCTCCAGGCGTTCGGGACGCGGCACCCGTGCAAGACACCGGGCGGCGATGACGAGGTGAAAGGGTGGATGCGGAGCCACACCAGCCGTCGAGCAGCGGTCGATCCCCTGGTCCCTACAAAGTAGGTGGGCGCCGAGGTGACCGGGACCACAGTCCCAGCCAGGGTCAGCTCCCAAGGTGATCTTATCGGCCCTGGGGAAAAGTTGTGCCCTAACGCACTGGGCAGCCCCGCCTGGATAGTATGGCGATGGTCGCGGGCTTTGACCAGAGGGCGCGACATGTGCGCGGTGAGGATGTGGGTGGGCGCATCAGGCCGCAGCGGGATCCCCGTCGGCATCGCTGAGCGTCATCAGACCGCCACTGCCGCTTCCGCCCCCACCATCGGCGCCTGATCGTGCGGAACGGCGGCCCTCGTCCACGCTGTCATCGTCGCCAGCGGCCTCTGCGGGCGCGGACGTGGCATCGAAGAACTCATCGGCCACCATCAGGGCGATCATCAGCAGCATGCGCTCCTGGCTGGCGGACGCCCCCAAGCGCTCGCGCAAGGCATCGGCGTGACCCTCCAGATGGGCGGCAAGGCGCTGCAATCGCTCCTCGTCCCCGTCCTGGCAGCCGACCTGGTAGCGCCGACCGTTGACTGTCAACGCAACCTGCCCCATGCGACCTCCCATCTGCGCAGAGCCGTCTGCAGCCGGACCGTGCCTGCCGTCCGCCTCCGTCCCGTGCCGATCGGGCGGAGACGATCACGGCAACATAACGCGGACCACCGGGCGGAAATGCGGCGCCCAATCAAGACCATTTGCAGGTTCGCGTGGCCTGCACCAGGGAGAACGAAACCATGACTGTCAACGTCGCCATCTCCGGCTTCGGCCGCATCGGCCGCAACGTGCTGCGCGCCATCGCCGAAAGCGGTCGCACTGACATCAAGGTGGTGGCGATCAACGACATCGCGCCGATCGATGCGCTTGCGCACCTGTTCCGCTACGATTCCACCCACGCGCCCTATGCCAAGCCCGTCACGGTCGATGGTGACAGCATCGACATCGGCTTTGGGCCCATCAAGGTCTTGGCCGTGCGCGACCCGCGTGAGGCCGGCTGGGGCGATCTGGGCGTTGACGTCGTGATGGAGTGCACCGGCATCTTCACCGACCGCGACAAGGCGGCGGCCCACCTGGAAGCCGGCGCCAAGCGCGTGCTCGTCTCAGCCCCGTCGAAGGGCGCCGATGCCACCATTGTCTACGGCGTCAACCACGACAGCCTTTCGCCCGAGCAGACCATCGTTTCCAACGCCTCGTGCACGACCAACTGCCTGGCGCCGGTGGCCAAGGTGCTGCACGAGATCGCCGGCATCGAGCAGGGCTTCATGACGACGGTTCACGCCTACACGTCAGACCAGCGCATCCTTGATGCCCCCCACAAGGACCCGCGCCGCGCGCGCTCCGCGGCCGTCTCCATGATCCCGACCTCGACAGGCGCGGCCAAGGCGGTCGGCCTTGTGCTGCCGGAGCTGGCCGGCAAGCTCGATGGCACCGCCATCCGCGTGCCGACGCCCAATGTCTCGATGATCGACCTGAAGGTGATCCCGACGCGCAACGTCTCGGTCGATGAGATCAACAAGGCCATGCGCCACGCCGCTGAGAACGACCTGAAGGGCGTGCTCGGCTACAATGAAGATCCGCTGGTCTCCGTCGACTTCAACCACAACCCGGCGTCATCCACGTTCGATGCCACACAGACCCAGATCGTTGACGACCGGCTGATCCGTGTTCTGTCGTGGTACGACAATGAGTGGGGCTTCTCCTGCCGGATGGCGGACGTGGCCGTGGCACTCGGCAAGCTGGGCTGAGTGCGACGAGGATGGGGCGTGCGGCCGGGTGCCAAACTGAGGCGCCCGCGCCAAACGCTACCACCCGCCGCCAATGCCCATCAGATGCACCCAGATAACGACGCTGCCGCCGCAGTTTTGCCGTGTCGCGGCGGCTTGTGCGGCGCATCGGTGTCGAGCGCGGGGGAGGCATCATGGCGACGTTTGGCCGGCCGGTTTCGGCATTCGCGTCTGGCGTGATCATCGGCGCGAGCGTGGGCGTGGTCATGGCCGCGGCCAGTGCCATTGCCAGTGCCAAGGCCGATGACGGGATGACCGAGGTCTGCGCCGGCATGCAGACCCGCATGGCGGACATGACGGCCAAACAACTGGAACTCATCATCGCGGCCCCAGCGGCCCCCCGGGTGATCGACGCCTGCACCGCACTGCTGGAGCGCGACATTGCGGCCGGTCACCGGTGCCTGGCCCAGACGTGCGCGGACGTGGATGCCGCTGGGATCGTGGCGCGCACGCGCGGAAGTCTGGACGACCGGCTTTCAACCTGTGCCACCGTGTCTGCGGAACTGGCCTGGCTGACGCGCTCACTGGACATTCTGCAACGCTCCATGAGCCAGGTTTGCCGCAATGAGAGTTGGTCCGCGTCGGGTGGATAAGCCTGGAGCGACAGAGGACCGGCAGGTCCGCTTGAGGCGGACGAACGCGCAAGCGCTCACACCTTTCCCGGGTCACGCATCACGCGTCACGCAACTCGGTACGCCCATCTCGGTATGCACATCTATGGCCGCCGCTTCCGCCCAGCTTGGCGACGGGCGCGGCGGGCACTGGCCGGTGGGCGATCGGAACCGTCAGTGCCCACGTCAGCCCAGCGCCATTGCCCCGGGGCGAGGCCATCGATGGTCCACGCCCCCACCGCAAAGCGAACCAAGCGCAGCGTTGGATGGCCCACCGCCGCCGTCATCCGCCGCACCTGCCGGTTGCGCCCTTCTGTGATTATGAGCGTCATCCAGGTGTCCGGCACGGATTTGCGCACGCGGATCGGTGGATCGCGTGGCCACAGGCCCGGCGGCTCGGCCATGGGCGCGACCTGGGCGGGCGCCGTCCGCCCATCCTTCAGCTCAACACCGCCGCGCAGCGCCCTCAGCGCCTCATCATAGGGCTCGCCCTCCACCTGCACCCAGTAGGTCTTGGGGAGGCGGGCCCGCGGCTGCGTGATGCGCGCCTGCAGCCGGCCGTCACCGGTCAGCACCACAAGACCTTCGCTGTCGCGGTCGAGGCGGCCCGCCGGATAGACGCCCGGCACATCGATGAAGTCACCCAGCGTGGCGCGCGTGGCGGCGTGCGCCTCGTTGCGATCGGTGAACTGGCACATGACGTTGAACGGCTTGTTGAAGAGGAGGACGCGCGGCATGCCGACCTGTAACGCGATGCACGGCGCGCGCACAGCTATTCGCGCAGCACCACCGGCTCGCCGACGCCCCTGATGCCGTCCGGCACAGGGACGTTGGTGAGGTCGTAATTCGTATTCAGGATCAGGTGCGGCGATCGGTGCAGCCGCACATAGCGCGCGACGATAGCCGTATACTCAGACTGATCAGCAACCGGACGTGTGCCGTCCACCTTAAATTCCCCACGTGGAATATAGATTGTGCCCAGAAGGTACTGGGCGTTATCGCTCTCGATCAGGAATTGATGACCGCCCGGCTGCATCCGGCTTTCATAGATCAGGATGCCAGCCATCTGGCCGTCTTCAGGCGCGCCGAGCGCAATCGTGCTGTCTTCGGCGAAATGCAGACGGGCATCGTTGCCCTTGAAGAGCAGGGAGACCTCCGTCCCCTTCAGGGTTGCGCCGCCTTCCACGATGAGCGGACCGTCGATGAAAAAATAGTTGCCCTTTTCCAGGGTGACCACAACGTTGTCGGTAATGGTCAGCCCGCCACAGTAGGCGCCGGGGCTCAGCGTCTGGCCGCCTTCTCCGTCGCCGCTCTTTTTCGGATCCGTCGATCCACGGACACCCTGACTGGTCTGGAAGCCGGCGCGTTGACTTGTGTCGACCAATGCACCGCCCGTCACGCACGGCGGCACCTCCGGCATGTGGCGCGATGTCAGGGGATCATCAAACGTTGGACAGTCGGAGACGGGCTGCGGATCAAACATTTTGCGACCACCCTGGTAGCCACCGGCCGTACAGATGATGTCCGCCTTCAGTTTGGAGGCACTGCTGGAGACGAGACCTTTCTTATGAACGGAGTTGGAGAAAACCGCGCAACCGTTCGCCGTCAGCTTGGCTTTTTTCTCAAGTGCCAGCGTGCTGTCTGCCGTGCCGTCCAGCGCGAGCACACACAGGTTTGGATCACCGACGATTTGCGTCATTGAGCGAACAGCGATGACCCCGGCTCGCGCAGCAAGGCCGTAGGTGGAGCCGAAAAAGCTCTCCGGCGCCTTCCTGAGGATCACCTCAACTTGCAGCAGATCCGGGTCGACGTTGACCTCTTTTTTAAGTTCTGTGCCAAACCGCATCTCAATAAAGGCTTCGGTGACGGCCTTGACGCGCTTAATGTCACCGCCGGCAACGGTCAGGTCCTTGCCACCGAGAATGGCAGCGGCATCGGCAACGCCCTGGAGCTTAGTGCGCTCACGCAGTGCACTGGAATAGTCAATCGTTCCGCCAACGACCAGAAGGAGCACCGGCAGTATGAAGGCAAAGATGATGAGGAAGCTGCCGTCCTCATTGTCAAAAAAGGACGCGCGTTCAGACGTTGAAAACAATTTGCCTCGCAAAGTACGCATAACAACCCTGCGCCTACCGGATTGAAACAAACAATGCGTAAAACTCATCGGGTAAAATTTGAATTAAGGTCACCTGCAGCCGGCTCGATGTTTCACGCGCCATATCTTCGGCCGGGTGTCCCTTGTCTATCTGAGGTTTGGTTCTCATCTGCTTGCGATCTCCAAACCAAACGACAGACCCGTAGAACGTGCCTTCAAAATTAAGACTTTCAGTACACATTGGGCGCATTCTGTGACCGTTGCTCTCACCGGACGAAGTCTTGCCCCATGCGTGCTCTTGTTATTGATGATGATCCCGTGGCCATTGCCGTTGTCACCGACGGTCTAAAGGCTTGCGGCGTTACCGACGTGCTGTCGGCCACGTGCAGCCGTGAGGCGGTCGACCTGTTCGATGCGTGGCGCGACGATATCGATCTCGTGGTCTCTGACCTGCACATGCCGGATTTCGACGGCATGGAGTTTCTCACCATGATGTCCGAGAAAAAAGCCGACTGCGCGGTGATCATCATTTCATCTGCGGCGGACCCGATCCGCGCGGCGGCCTCGGCACTGGGCCTGGCGGGAAAGCTGCAAGTCGTCGGAACGCTGAAAAAACCGCTCCGCCTGAGTGAACTGCAGGGTGCTCTGGCGAAAATGAAAGAGCGGCACCAGACAACGCTGAGCGAGCGCCGAACCGGAACCAAAGCCCATCCGGCACCCGGCGCACTGCGCCGCCTCGACACGCCCAGACCCACGCGCCAGTACTGACCGTCTCGGCATGCCCGCGCAGTACCGCAAGCACAGCATCCGCAATCGACTGATCGCGATCATCGTGGGCTGCGTGAGCGTGGCAGCGCTGGTTCTGTTGAGCGCGATCACCGTGCGCGACGTGAAATATTTCGCCCTCCAGCGCGCCGCCGGCCTCCAGTCCACGGCCACGGTGCTTGCCACTGCGGTGGCGCCTGCCGTGGCGGGCGACCGCCGGCAGGAGACGCTGCAACGCCTCAGCGCGCTCGCGCGGCTCGATGGCATCTCGGTCGTGCGCATCGTGTCGCCGCAGGGCCGGATCTTCGCCCAGTTGGGCCAGGGGATCGTGCTCCACCGCGGCCACGGTGACGGCCCTGGGCAGACCGATACGGGCTCCGATGCACTCACGGTCTGGTCCGTCATCTCCGGCACGATGCTGCACGTCGCCGTGCCGGTGGTGCATCGCGGCGAGACCCATGCACACCTTCAGGTGATCGCCTCCACCGCGGACCTGAAAGAGCGCATGCTCGCCAACGCCGCCGTCACAGTCACCATCGCCCTCGCGGCCATCCTGCTGGGCGTCGTTCTCGCCAGCCTGCTGCAACGCTCGGTGTCGGGGCCAATCGAGCTGTTGTCGGAGCGCATGGGGGCGATCGAGGCGTCGCATGACTATGAGCAGACGGTGCAGCTGGAGCGCACCGACGAGATCGGCGGGCTCGCCTCGGCCTTCAATTCACTGCTGGTCAACATCCGGCGGCGCGATGCCGAAATCGCATCCTATCAGCGCGGTCTGGAGGACAAGATCGAGGAGCGCACGCACGCGCTGCGTCTGGCCAAGGAGGACGCCGAGGCGGCCAATGCTGCCAAGTCTGAGTTCCTGGCCATGATGAGCCATGAAATCCGCACGCCCATGAACGGTGTGATCGTGATGTCCGAGTTGCTGAATGCCAGCGAATTGAATGCGCGCCAGTCGCGGCTTGCCAGCGTCATCCAGCGCTCCAGTTCGAGCCTGCTGGCGATCATCAACGACGTGCTGGACTTCGCCAAGATCGAGGCAGGCCAACTGACCCTGGAGCACACCACCGTCCGCCCGCGGGAATTGGTGGAGGACACGCTCCAGCTCTTCTGGGACAAGGCGCTGAGCAAGGGCATTGGGCTGGCTGCGGCCGTGCACCCGGATGTGCCGGACGAGATGATCGGCGACCCCACACGTTTGGCGCAGGTGCTGAGCAACCTGGTCAACAATGCCATCAAGTTCACAGAGACGGGCCATGTGCGTGTGGCCATCAGGATGCTTGATGGCGAGCGCTTGAATGCCACCGATGGCGGGTCACCGCGGCTCCTCGTGAGCGTGGCGGACACGGGCATCGGGATCGCCCCCGAAAAGCAGGCCAGTGTCTTCGACAGCTTCACGCAAGCCGAACAGTCCACCACCCGGCGCTTCGGTGGCACGGGGCTGGGCCTCACCATCTGCCAGCGGCTGGTCGAGGCCATGGAGGGGCGCATCGCGCTGCGCAGTGCCGTGGGGCGCGGCACGGTCTTCTGGTTTTCTGTTCCGCTTGCGCGGGGTGGCACGAACGCCGCCCCGGCGAGCGGCACGCAGGGCGTTGAACTCCTGCTGCCAGCCGCGCTGCAGGGCGCGACACACGGTGGCGCACCGGACGGGACAGAGCTCGATGCGGCATCTGCCTGGGCCTTCGCGCGGTATGCCCGGTGGTTACGCGCACACGGAACAGGTGGCACCGGTGGCATCGATGCCGGCCAACCTGTGCAGGTGCTGCTTCACGGTGCGGCGCCAGAGGCAGAGCCGCCCCAAACCGAACAAGCGCCCGCACGGATCATCGTCGCCGACCTCGGGGACCGCGTCACGGGCTTGGAGGCTGCGGGCGATACCGCGACCCTTCTCCTGCGCCCCGTCACGCCCATCGCCATCCGCAACGCACTTGCCGACCTCTCGCCCGATGGCCGCGCCCGCACGAAGGCACGATCGCAGGCGGCGCAAGAGCCCCATGCCTTTGCCGGCGCCCGTGTCCTGGTGGTCGACGACAACGCGGTCAACCGCGAGGTGATCCTGGAGGCCCTGTCGCGTTTCAATGTCGATGCGGTTGCGGTTTCGGACGGCGAGAGCGGTTGCGCCCGGTGCGGCGAGGACGCCTTCGACATCGTGCTGATGGACTGCTCCATGCCCGGCATGGATGGATTTGAGGCCACGCGGCGGATCAGGGCCCTGGAGGCCGAGCGCGACGACAGTGTGCGCACGCCGATCGTTGCGCTGACGGCCCACGCTGCCGGCACCGTGCTGGAGGCCGCGAGCGCTGCCGGGATGGATGATTATCTCTCCAAGCCTTACACGATGGCGGGCCTGGAGGCCGTGCTCACCCGGCATCTGACGCGCGCCGGAGGGGCGATGGAGCGTTCCGGTGCAGCGTGTGATGACGACACCGACGCCCACTTGCAGGGGAGCTGTGAGACGGACGCAGCGGCGCCGGTTGCGCTCATTGATGCCGATCAGATCGAAGAGTTGCGCCGGATTGGCGGGGACAACCTCGTGATGCGCGCCGTGGCGATCTTCCATGACAACCTGGGCGCGGCGCAGGAGCGTCTGGCGCAGGCCATGATCGGGGCGGATGCCGAAGAACAAGCCGAAGCCGCACACGCATTAAAGTCCATGGCGCTCGGCGTTGGCGCTGCGGCGCTGGCCGAGGCGTGCGATGACTGGGAGGCGATGGCGCGCGCCGGTCAAGCGATCCCTGGTGAAGAGGGTTCACGCCTGTCTGCTCTGGCGGCGGCAAGCGTGGAAGCGCTCGACGAGGTGACCGGCGCTGGGACGGAGCGCGCGGCACAACGGCAGCCCGTGGCCGCATGAGCGCCGGGCATCTGCCCGACATGCAACAGTGCCGTGTTGATGGCCAAGAACGGTTCGGCCCCCGCCCCTGCCGACACGCCTGCCGGAGCCCGGATGCCATCGCGGCTCCCGCGACGATTGCAGCGCGCGAGCAGGCCTGCCAACGGGCCGCTCCAGCCGCACCGGAAGTTGCGGAGTGATGCACCGCCGCCCTGCCCGTTCACCAGCCGGGTAAAACCGCATCTCCGGCACTTTGATCCGGGACCATTCGCCGCTATGACCGGGGCCGAATTTGCGCCCTGCACTGCGGAGAAACGACATGAGTGAAACGCTTCAGGAGATCGCCGTCGCGATGGTGGCTGACGGCAAGGGCATTCTTGCGGCGGACGAAAGCTCCGGCACGATCAAGAAGCGCTTCGACAGCATCGGCGTGGAGTCCACCGCGGACAACCGGCGGGATTACCGCGAAATGCTGTTCCGCAGCGCCACAGCGATGCGCGAGGCGATCTCCGGTGTGATCCTCTTTGATGAGACGCTGCGCCAAAGCGCGGCCGACGGCACGCCCCTCGTTGACCTCATCCGAGAAGCTGGCGCCATTCCGGGCATTAAGGTCGATGCCGGTGCAAAGGACATGGCGGGCCGGCCCGGCGAAAAACTGACGGAAGGGCTCGACGGGCTGCGGGATCGGCTTGCCGAGTACCATGCACTCGGTGCGCGCTTTGCCAAATGGCGGGCCGTGATCACGATCGGGCAGGACGGCCGGCCGTCGTGGGCCTGCATCAAGGCCAACGCCCATGCGCTCGCGCGCTATGCCATCCTGTGTCAGGAGGCGCAGATCGTGCCGATCGTGGAGCCGGAAGTGCTGATGGACGGCCCCGACGCGCACCACGACATGGCGATGTGCTACCGCGTGACGGAGTGGACGCTCAACACGGTGTTTGACGAGCTTTTCGAGGCGGGCGTCGCACTGGACGGTATGGTCCTCAAGCCGAACATGGTCGTGCCGGGCCAGCATTCCGGCCAAACAGCGTCGATCGACGAGGTCGCCGCTGAGACCGTGCGCTGCCTGAAGGCGACCGTGCCCTCCACGGTTCCGGGCATTGCCTTTCTCTCAGGCGGGCAAGCCGATGCCGTGGCAACGGCGCACCTCAATGCCATGAACGCTGGCGGCAACCTGCCGTGGAAACTGACCTTCTCTTATGGGCGCGCGCTTCAGGCTGCGGCCCTGCAGGCGTGGCTTGGAAAGGCCGAGAATGTGCCGGCAGCCCAGGCGGCTTTCACCCACCGCGCCATGATGAACCTTGCCGCCGGCAAGGCGGAGTGGTCCGACGCGCTGGAACAGCAGGCGGCCTGACAAAACCGATGGCCATGCGCTTGATGGGCCTGATGGGCCTGGGCCGGGCGGGCGGGCGCCAACTCTAGCAGTGCGCGCGTCCGACAGCTTGAACTGTGAACCGGCAGGAGGCGCCAAGACCATGACCGTGACCCGGACGACGTACTCTTCAAGCGCGTTCTGGGACGAGCGGTACGCGCACGACGACCTGCGCTATGGTGCGGCCCCGAATGCCTACCTCCGGCAGTGGACGCACCTGCTGCCGGCGCGCGCAGAGGTGCTGGTGCCGGCCGATGGCGAGGGGCGCAACGGTGTCTACCTTGCCGGGCTGGGCCACGCGGTAACCACCTTCGATGCCTCGGCCCGGGGCGTCGCGAAGGCCCAGGCGCTTGCAGAGTCGATGGGCGTGGCCTTGCAGCAGGTGCACGCCGACACATCTTCGTTCGACTGGCAGCCAGAGGCCTTTGACGGGGTGGTGCTGAGCTTCTTCCATATGGCCTCCGACATGCGCCGTGTGGTCCACGTGAACTGCATCGCGGCCTTGCGCCCCGGCGGCGTTGTGATCCTCAATGCGTTCAATCCGGCGCAATTGGCGCATGCGAGCGGCGGGCCGAAGGATGCCGCGATGCTGTTCACCGTGGATGCGCTGACGCAGGACTTTGGATCGGCCTGCGAAATCATTGACCTTGGCACGTACGCAGCCACCTTGGACGAAGGGCCCGGGCACCAGGGTCCGGCAGCGCTGATCGGCATGGTCGCGCGCAAGCGTTGACGCGGGGAGCCCACTGCGGTCGCACTGGCCGATGTGACGCCGGCCGCACGCAGCACCCACATACAGGTGATATCTGATGATCCCGAGCGCGAGCCTTTATCTGATCGTCAACGCGCCAGAGCTGGGCAACAGCCTCGCCCGCATTCCTGAGCTGATCGACCGGGCGCCGGCTTGTGTGTGCGTCGATCCTGGCGGCGATGAGGAACTGCCGGAGAGCGCGCTGGCGCTGATCGAAACCTTCCAGGATGGCGGCACGGCCGTGCTGCTGATGGGGGATCCGCTGACCGCGGCAGAACAAGGCTTCGACGGGGTGCACCTCAGCCTGGGTGACCTCGCGACACTGGCCGACGTGCTCGAACTGGGTGTCGACGACACCGGCACCATTCTGCGGGCCGTGCGCGAGATTGTGGGGCGTGACGCCAGCCTCGGCTTTGATCCTGAAGGTTCGCGGCATGCCGCGCTGGAAGCTGGCGAAGCCAACGTCGACTATGTGGCTTTTGCGCCGGACGCGCGCCTGACGCTTGGCGTGGCAACGGATGAAGACGCCGAGAGCCTCATTTCCTGGTGGTCTGAGGTGGTGCAGGTGCCGGGCGTGGCCTGGGGCGTGACGGACCTGGAGACGGCGGAAGTGGCGCTGGAGGACGGCGCGGAATTCATCGCTGTGGACGTTGCAGCGGTGCTGGCGGACGATCCCTCCGGCGAGACGCTTGCGGTCCTGACGGGCGCCGATCCTGATGTTGCGCGCGAGGCCGGCGATGATGAGGACTATGAGGAGTTGTAGGGCACCCGGCACCGCCCAGACAACGAAGTATGACCGTCAGCGAGGCGTGACCGTTTCGCCACAAGGTCAGCTGACCGCTGTCGGTCGAGGGGGCAACCTGTGCCGCCCGCCATATTTCTGCCGTTGCCAGGACGGCTTTCCAGCGGCTCGCGGCGCCGACGCAGACGTCGCGGCGGCAGCGGACAAGGCCAGACGCTTGGCGGTGCCGGCTGCAGCAGCCGTGGGCAAGCCACGCAAGCAAAGTGCCGGATTGCGGCCGGCTGTCAGACTGGCGCGAACGGCGTGCGCGCTGCACGGACCCGATCAAAAAAGGAAGGGGCACGGTGGCCAAGTCGAGGAGCCAGACCGAACGACGCAACGGCGCGCCACTGTCGCCCGGAGCGGCATACCAGTGCGCCATCGCAGCCTTCGCTTTGAGTTCCGTGGTTGCGGTGGTGAGCGGACCGCAGCCGCTGCGTGCTGTAGAAGCCGATGCGAGCGCACCCCCGCGGCTGTCGTCCTATCCGCCGCAAGGGACATCGGCCACACGGCCCGAACAGCCCCCCGCCAGCCTGCCACGCACCGTCGAGACGCTGACACCTGATCGTAGTGCTTCGTCGGCGGACGGCGGCGGTGGTGCCGCGCAAAGCCGTGGACAGGGCGGGCAGTCTGGCGCGCGCGTCATCCTTCGCGCACCACGCCGCCCGCGCGAGCCGGTGATCACGCCGGCCACCGTTCCGGCCATGGCACTGCCCGACATTGAGGAACAGCTTGCAATACCGCGCCCCTCGGGACCGAAGCTGCCGCAAGAACTCAAGCAGACGACGGACGACCCGGCCGAAGCGGCCTTCGCAGCGTTCGAGGATGGCCGCTATCAGGACGCCCTGACACTGGCGCGCCAGCGTATCGATACGTCGAACGATGCGGCGGCACACACGCTCATCGGGCGCATCTTCCGGGACGGGCTCGGCATCGCGCGTGACCCGGTCCAGGCTGCGGCGGCATTTGCGAAGGGCGCTGAGGGTAACGATCCCAACGCCCAGTTTTCGCTCGCGATGATGCTGTTGCGCGGCGATGGCGTCGGGTTCGACGGGGCCCGGGCTGTCAGCTTGCTGGACGAGGCAGCACGGGCGGGCCTGCCGGACGCCCAGTACAACCTCGCGCTCCTGCGGGTGGAGGGGCGGCTTGTGGAGCCGGACATGAAAGGCGCCATCGCCCTGTTGGAAATGGCGGCTGCGCAGGACCATGCCCAGGCGCTTTATGATTTGGGTGGCATCCACGCCACCGGGGAGGGCACGGCCAGGGACGAAAGCAAGGCAGCGGCTTACGTGGCCAGGGCGGCGGCGCGCGGGCTGGCAGCCGCGCAGTTGGAGTATGCGATCCTGCTGTTCAAAGGGCGCGGGGTGGCCCAGGACAAACGCCAGGCCCACTGGTACATGACCGCTGCGGCAGAGGCGGGCCACCCGGTCGCGCAAAACCGCCTTGCGCGCATGTATGCCTACGGTGAGGGGGTCGAGCCCAGCCTGGTCGAAGCCGCCAAGTGGCACTATCTGGCCCGGGCGATGGGGGTGGCGGATACGGCGATGGACCGCTACGTGGCCCGGCTGACGGACGAGGAGCGCGGCGCTGCCCAGACTGAGGCGTCGGAGTGGGCGTTACGCACCGGTGCCTCGTTTGACTTTGCACCGCGGATCACGGGCCAACTGGGGCAGTGAGCGACGGGGCCGGGACGCTGTGCAAACCCCAGCCGGTGTGCAATCGGCGGGCGCGGTGGCATGGGCGGGGTGCGTGAAGCATCGCCCAAACGCGGCACCCTCGGTAAGGATAAGGGCGCGGTTGCGCGCCGCCACACGACACAGTCGGCTTGACTTGACGCGTGACGCCCAGGATGACCAGCCCACCCGATCCTGCGTGGCGCGCCTGCGATGTGCCCTTGCGCCACCCACCCATGCTTGAGCCAATCCATGAAGATCAACGGCAACGAAATTCGTCCCGGCAACGTTATCACCCACCAGGACAGCCTTTGGGTGGCCGTCAAAACCCAGGCGGTCAAACCGGGCAAAGGGCCTGCATACGCCCAGGTTGAACTCAAGAACCTGCTCGACGGACGCAAACTGAACGAGCGCTTCCGGGCCTCGGAGACGGTGGAACGCGTGCGTCTTGAGCAGAAGGACCACACCTTCCTCTATGAAGAGGGCGACAACCTCGTCTTCATGGACGTGGAAACCTACGACCAGATCCAGATTGCAAAGGACATGCTCGGCGACCGGGCGGCTTTCCTGCAGGACGGCATGCAGGTGGTGGTCGAAAGCCACGAAAACATGCCGATCGGCGTCAAGCTTCCCGATCACGTGGTTCTGGAAATCACTGAGACGGAAGCCGTGGTGAAGGGCCAGACGGCGGCATCGTCCTATAAGCCTGCGATCCTTGAAAATGGTGTGCGCGTGATGGTCCCGCCGTTCATCACGACGGGAGAGAAAATCAAGGTGGACACGAACGCGCTTGAATACATCGAGCGCGCCAAGGGGTGAACTCACGATCAAACCCAGCATACTGAGGCGCGTCGGTGTCCTATCGCCTTTTTCTGTCGCACGGCGCAGCAGATAACTACTTTGTAGAAAATCTGCTGCAACCGAAGCTGCAAGCGACGGGCGCCACGGTCTTCGTGGACAAGGGCGCCCTGACCTGCGGCGATGACTTCAGGTCGCGTATCTTCACCGAACTGAGGCTCTGCGATGAACTTCTTGTTTTCTTGACAGATGCATCCATCACTCGACCATGGGTGGCTGCCGAAATCGGCTATGTCGTGGTGAGGGAAACGCAACGTATTGCCGCAATGACCTACATGACGGACGTCAGCCAACTCGATAGGCTTGGTTTCAAATCGCTACTTGGGCACAACGAGCCATTCCGTATTGACCAATTCGAAATCTATCTCAATGAGTTACGCGCAAGGATCGAAAACACATGACCAAGGTATTTATCAGTCACGCGCGGGCTGACCGACCGTTTGCCGAAAAGCTTACGAAGGTGCTATCTGCGCAGAATATCGAAACCTTCTCTGACACGACACTGGTGGCAGGGGCGCGCTTTGAAGAGCAGGTGCGCCAGCAGATCAACATGGCGGATCTTGTTATACTGGTCCTGTCTGGACACACGCAAAAATCAGAATTTATTAAAGCAGAACAGCGCGCAGCCTTGTCAGGCGGCAAGCGCATTGTGCCCATCCTGTTGGACCAGGGCGGCCGTGAAAACCTTGTCTGGCCACTCATTGCTGATCGCCAGGCGATCGAAATTGACAGTGCAACAGATCTCACAAAACTCGTGGAAACCATTGCCCGCGATCCGGAACTGACCAATCCTGCTACGAGGCAATAACCTCCTTGCCACCCTGACGCCCAGGTTCTGACGCGCTAACAGGGTCCCAATAGCGCGTCACACCTTAGAAAGCACCTCCGCCGATGCCCGTATCTGCTCTCATGAACGTCATGACCCGTGCGGCGCGGCGCGCCGGACGCTCCCTGGCGCGTGATTTCGGCGAGGTCGAGAACCTTCAGGTCTCCGTCAAGGGGCCGTCCGATTTTGTATCCGCGGCCGACCATCGGGCCGAAGACATCATCCTGGAGGACCTTTCAAAGGCCCGCCCAGGGTACTGCTTCCTCATGGAGGAGCGCGGCGTCATCGAGGGACCGGACAAGACCCACCGCTGGATCGTGGATCCACTGGATGGGACCACAAATTTCCTCCATGGCATCCCGCATTTCGCTGTCTCAATCGGGCTGGAGCGTGACGGCCAGATGGTGGCAGGGCTCGTCTACAATCCCATCACCGATGAGTTGTATACAGCGGAAAAGGGCCGTGGCGCGTTCCTGAACGATCGCCGGCTGCGGGTCGCGGCCCGCCGCGCCCTTCGGGACTGTGTGATCGTCACCGGCATCCCCCACCGCGGCAAGTCCGGCCATGCGCTTTGGTTGCGCGAGGGTGAGGCCGTGATGGCGGAGGTGACCAGCATGCGTCGTTTCGGTTCGGCTGCACTCGACCTCGCCTATGTCGCCGCCGGGCGCTTTGATGCCTTCTGGGAGCGCGGGATCGAAAGCTGGGACATGGCGGCCGGCGTCATGCTGGAGCGCGAAGCCGGTGGCATCGCCACAGACATCGACACGCTTGGCTCACCGCTCACCACCGGCAATGTGCTGGCAGCCAACGGCCCCATCCATAAGGCGATGTCGCAACTGCTGCGGTCTGTGAACCCGGATGCCAAAGCGGTGCCCACGTCGCCCCGGCAACGCGCCTGATTTTCGCCCGCCCGGTGACGGCCTGACGGTGGTGCCCTGACCGGGACAGCCTGACGGGGATGGCCCAACTGGTGATGGCCGCGGCGCAGCCCACAGCGCCAATGGATGATGCGGCCGCGATACTGAGCCGGCACCTGGGCCCAATTCCGCCCTGTAATGGCCACATGAGCTTCGCGCCGTTGCCGCCATGCACGCCCCTTCAAAGCGTTCACGGCCCGTTTATCGCCGGTTTGTCATGCCACGCCGATGCAGCTAGAGCATCACGGACGGGACGCGCGCGTCTGCCGGGGCGGCTGCGCAATCGGGTGAGGCGGGATGGCATCGAGACATGAAGCGGGCATTGTTCCCGCGATGACAGAGCGCAGCATTTCGCGCCCCAGTGTTTTCCTGATCCGGATGCTGCTGTTCCTGGTGATCGTCGGCATGGTCGGCGCCGTGTTCTACGAGCCGATCCTGCGCGCTTTCACGGCCAACATTCTGCTCAACGGCTTCATTGCCGCGGTGCTGCTGGTCGGCACGGCCTACGCCTTTCGCCAGGTGCTGCGGCTGTTCGGCGAAATCTCTTGGGTCGATGGTTTCCGCAATGGTGATACGGCGGTCATGCTGGGCCGCCAGCCGACGCTGCTGGCCCCGATGGCGAACCTGCTGCGTGACCAGCGCGGCCACGTGGTGCTGCCGGCGTCCGTGACCAAGACGATCATGGATTCCATCGGCTCACGACTGGATGAAGCCCGCGAAACCACACGCTATCTGGTCGGACTTTTGGTCTTTCTCGGCCTTCTGGGCACGTTCTGGGGGCTCTTGAGCACGATCAATGCCATCGGCAACACAATCGGCTCGCTGGATGTTGGGGCGGGCGACAGTGGCGTCATTTTCGAAGAGCTCAAGACCGGCCTTGAAGCGCCGCTGGCCGGCATGGGCATTGCGTTTTCATCATCACTGTTCGGCTTGGCCGGCTCGCTGATCCTGGGTTTCCTCGACCTTCAGGCCGGGCAGGCGCAAAACCGGTTCTACAATGAGCTGGAAGAGTGGCTGTCGGAGCTGACGCAGATCGAGGGCACGTCCTCCTCCTCGGCGCCGGTTGACGTCATGCAGGCCCAGTTGCGCATCGCGACCAGCGAAATGCAGCGTACGCTGTACGAGTTCAACGAGCAGTTCCGCCTCAACCTGACGAGCGCCCAGGACGGCGGCAGCGATGAAGCGGTGAAGGAACTGGCCCGTGGCATCGAGAAGCTGGTGCGCCAGATGCGCGCGGAGCAGAAGGTGGTGCGTGAGTGGGTGGACGAGCAGGCGGCGCAACAGGCTGAGCTGGCGCAGGTGTTGCGTCAAATCAACACACAACTGCGCGGCGGGCGATGACGGCCGTCAACAGGCCTGACGCTGAGCTGGCGCGCGCCCGCGCCGCAGCCCCGGAAGCGGAAAGGTGTGCGGAGCCGCCGCTGAACACTACACCGGCTGCCCAATCACCAACCATTGGAGGATGACCCGACATGGCCCGATCACACGGCCGTCGCACGTCCGCCACTGCCGACTACTGGCCCGGATTCGTCGACGCGATGGCCACCCTTCTGATGGTGGTCACGTTCCTGCTCTCGATTTTCATGATATCCCAGTATTTCGTGACCCAGGAGGTGATGGGCAAGGACACCGCGCTGCAGCGCCTCACGCGCCAGATTGCCCAACTCACGGAATTGCTGGCTCTGGAAAAAGGCCAGAAGCAGACGCTTGAGGAGCAACTGGCCGCAGTCGCTGCGTCGCTGGGTGATGCAGAGGGCGAAACGCAACGGTTACGCTCGCTGCTTGATGCCGCCAGCGGCGGGGCCGACACAGCGCGCGAGCAGGTCATCACGCTGCAGGATGGATTGGACGAGCAGAAGCAGATTTCCGATACGGCACTTGCCAAGGTCGAATTGTTGAATCAGCAGATTTTTGCGCTGCGCCGGCAGATCGACCGTCTGAACGCCGCGCTCAATGCGTCCCAGGCCGAGGCCGAGCGCGACAAGGCACGCATTGATGACCTTGGGCGTCGACTGAACATTGCGCTGGCGCGCAAGGTCGAGGAGCTTGAGCAGTTCCGATCCGACTTTTTCGGGCGTTTGCGCACGCTCCTTGCCGGCCGCGACGACGTGAAAGTCGATGGGGACCGCTTCGTCTTTCAGTCTGAGATCCTGTTCGATACGGGCACGGAAACGCTGAGCCTGGAGGGCGAGGACGCGCTTCAACCGATCGCAGGCGCCATTCGCGACCTGAGCGCGCAGATCCCGGACGACATCGATTGGGTGCTGCGCGTTGATGGGCACACGGACAATCGCCCGATCAATTCACCGCGGTTCCCGTCCAACTGGGAGTTGTCGAGCGCGCGGGCACAGTCGGTGGTCTATTATTTCATTTCGCAAGGCATTTCGCCGACCAATCTGGTTGCCGCGGGTTTCGGTGAATATCAGCCCATCGACACGGGCAACAGCGATGCCGCCTTGCGGCGCAACCGCCGAATTGAATTGAAGCTCACCACCCGCTGAGGCGCGCACAGGCACGCCGCTCAATCGCCACACGATAAAGCCTCTCCGGCGTGCGCCGGCGCGCAACCTCTACGGCAAGCGCAACGCCTGGCCAGGGCCGGGCGAGCAGGGCAGGGCAGGGCAGGGCGGGGGCTGACAGCAATACTTGCCGCTCCGCACATTCCGCCGTAATTGGCCGATATCAAAAAACGTCTTGCGCCAAGCACTTTTGTCGGCGCGGCATTTGAAACGAGGTCTGCGTTCATGTTTGCCCGTCTCCTTGGCATCGCAGCGCTGGTTGCGCTGGTGGTCTTTTCAACCAACGGTCAACTGCAAAAATGGCTGGGCTACGAAACGGTGCCCGGCAACCGGGCCGGGATCGGTGGCGCCGGCTATGGCGTGGACTTGCGCGCTGTGCAGGGGTGGGCCGCCGCCCACGCCGCAAAGGAGACTTGCGGCTATGAGATGACCTCAGCCGTGGCCAGCCTGGAGCGGGCCGATTGGACGACCGACCCGGTGGCACGCCGCACCATCGCGCAGACCAACAAGAGCGTGAAGGAACTCGGCGAGAAGGTGTTCTGCCGCCAGGTGTGGGAGCATTATGGGCCGAAGGGCGACCGGACCCCCGGCCTTCTGGCCGAAGCGCCAGCCGCTGGCGACACGACGACGGTTCAGTGATCCCACTGCACGTCATCCGCTTCAGGTGGGAGCACCTGGAGCGAAACAGCATGAAATGAGGACGGGGTGGCAGTGCTGCTCGCCGCAACAGGCCAACACACCGTCATCCTCTGCGAGCCTCTGCCAGCCGCAGCTACGTCGACAGGCACACGCCCTGGCGATTGCCGCCATGCTGCTCGCTTGAACCGTTGCGCCGGTTCAACGGATCGCCTGTCGGTCTGACCGGCCCATCTCCCAGCGTTTCGTGATCCAGGAATTGTGATCGCGCCAAATCGGCATAGAGCCCATTGTCGGCCATCAGGTCCGAATGGGTGCCACTGGCCACCAGCCGCCCACCATCAAACACCAAGATCCTGTCGGCGGAGCGCACGGTGGCAAGCCGGTGCGCAATGACGAGCGTTGTCTGGCGCCCGGCAATGCGCGCCAACGCGGCCTGCACCAGGCCCTCGCTCTGAGCATCCAGCGCGCTCGTCGCCTCATCCAGCAAAAGGATCGGCGCGTGCATCATGAGCGCCCGGGCCAATGCCACGCGCTGGCGTTGACCACCGGACAATGTTATGCCGCGCTCGCCCAAGATCGTGTCGTACCCCTGGGGCAGATCAACAATGAAGCCGTGGGCATCCGCCATGCGTGCCGCTGCCTCGACGTCAGCGCGCGACGCATCCGGCCGGCCATAGCCAATGTTCTCCGCCACGCTGCCGGCAAACACCTGAACGTCCTGGGGCACAACGCCGAAGCGGGCACGCACCGCCGCCAGATCTGCTTCACGCACGTTCACGCCATCGATGCGCACGGCGCCGTTATCGGGGTCATAGTAGCGCAGCAGCAGCGCAAAGAGCGTTGACTTTCCAGCACCCGACGGCCCGACGATGGCAACCGTTTCGCCCGGCTCGATCCTGAACGAGACGTCCTGCAGCACGCCGGGGTCGGGCGCGCCTGGGTAGGCAAACGACACGGTCTCGAATGCAATGGCGCCGCGCGCGGGTTCGGGCAAGGGTTGCGGCACCGCCGGCTGACGGATGGGCGAGCGGGCCTTGAGCAGCTCCACCAGCCGCTCGGCCGCCCCCGCCGTTTGCTGCAGTTCCCCCCACAATTCCGACAGGTTGCCGAGCCCGGCAGCCGCGAAGATGGCGTAGAGCACAAACTGCGAAAGCAATCCTGCTGACATGGCACCGCTCGCCACCAGCGTCGCGCCGTACCACAGGATCCCCACGATGCTGACGAATACGACGCTGATGGCGCCACCGGTCAGCATCGCGCGAGCAAACGTGCGCCGGTTGGCGGCCTCAAAGGCGTCCTCGACCGCGGCAGCGTAGCGCGCATGCACGCGCCCCTGGGCATTGAAGGCCTGCATGACGCGTGTGGCCGTGAGATTTTCCTGCGCGTAGGCCGACGCCTCGCCCAGTGTGTCCTGTGCCTCGCGCGAGCGTTCACGCACCTTGCGCCCGAACAGCACGATCGGCACGACCACGGCCGGTATGATAATCAGCAGCAGCGCGGCAAGCCCCGGTGCCGTCGCAACCATCATCGCAAGGCCGCCAACCAGCAGCAGAAGGTTGCGCAGGCTCTGGGAGACGACGGTGCTCGCGGCGGCCTTGATCTGGGTCGTGTCAGCGTTGAGGCGCGACAGCACCTCGCCGGACTTGATGGTGTCGAAAAAGGCGGGGCTGAGGTGGGCAAGGTTGCGGAACACGTCGGCGCGCAGCTCCGCCACGATCCGCTCCCCGATCCAGGTGACGGTGTAGAACCGCAGTGCACTGGTCACCGCAATGCCGAGACCGAGCGCCGCGATCAGCCCGAAGTACGTGTTGATCTGCGCAACGGCCGCTTCGCCCGCACCGGATGCGCCAAAGCCGTGATCGACAACGCCGCGCACGCCGATCGGAAACGCGAGCGTGATGGCCGCTGACAGGACGAGCGCGCAACCGGCCAGTGCCAGCATCGCCGGATGCCCCATCGCGTAGCCCCACACGACCCGGAGCGGCGCGAAGTCCGGCACCCGTCGCCGGCCAGGTGGTCGTTCCCCGCCAGCGTTCGTGTCCGCCTCACCGGTGATCGGCTCCGCCACGGCGTGTCCGTCCGGTTTGATGCTTTGTGCTGTGGCCACCCGTACCCCGTCTCACCGTGCTGTTGCTCTTTTCGCCCGCAGGGCCCGCAAATCCTGTTGTTGAACCGCAGCACTTAGCTTATAGCGTGGCGCTTTCAAAAGCGCCTTTTGGTCCGGCCCTGCGGCGATGTGTTTCGCTGAGGTCGGTTCCGGCGCGGCGCTCACCGGACCGATCTGACGACGAGGACATCATGAAGAAGGAAGCGGGCCACCCCGACTACCACAAGATCACCGTGGTGATGACCAACGGTGAGGAGTTCGAGACGTACTCCACCTACGGCAAGGAAGGCGATCGTCTGGTGCTCGACATCGACCCGTCGACGCACCCGGCCTGGACGGGCGGCAGCCAGACGCTGCTGGACCGTGGCGGACGCCTTGGCAAGTTCAAGAAGAAGTTCGAAGGCCTGTTCTGATCGGGCCGCGGCGGCGGGACATGGGGATGCGCGGGTGATTGTGCCCGCGACGCGCCCGCGCCGGCACAATCAAGACATAAAAAAAGGGGCCCGCAGGCCCCTTTTTTGTGCATGTCCGCTTAGCCGACGCGGTGGCTCGGCCCGCCCACTCGCAATAGGGCCGATCCTCCAACCCTACGGGTCAACCTGGACCTGGAAGCGCACCTCGCCGGCATCGCCCGGCTGCATGGCGCCGGTGCAGGCCCACTCCAGCGCTCCGACATATCCATCGGCACCACCACCGGCCGGCGTCGTCACTGTGCAGGTCATGCCGGCAGGCTGCGTCTGCACGGCCGGCAGGCTGCCCTCCAGGCTCGTGAAGAATGGCGTCTTATCCTTCACCGTGACGTTGAACGCCGGCGCGGTGCTCGGATTTTCAAACCGCACAGCGTACTCCAGCACGTCGCCTGGCTCAGCCTGATTGGCTGTGCCAAAGCTGCCGGACTTGGTCACGTTGCGCACGCGTTTGCTCACCTCAACCTCAACGCCGTCCCCAACCAGCACACGGTCGGTGTTGGCGAGCAGGTTGCTCTGCGCAGTGCCAGTGAAGAGCGTCTCCGCGGTCAGATCGAATGTGACGTCCGACCCATCCGGCGCACCAGCCTGGGCACTCGTGCGGGCGATGACGCACACCGTCTGCCCAGCAACCACGCTGACCGGTGCCGTAAGAGCCGTATCGCCCGCATTGAATGTGCCCGAGCAGTCCGCATCGCGAAACAGGTTCGTGGTGAAGGCACCAGCCGGATTAACCTCCTCGTTGGTCCGCGAGAACAGTACTTGGCCACTGGACGTTGCGGTGTAGACGTGGGCAAGGTCAGCCGTGCCCCCCGCCGGAATTTGAACCGTGCGGTTCTGCTCCAGCCGCGGCGTGCGGATCTGCCCGAAGTTGACGTCGGCGTAGGACGTGCCGGCGGCGGGCGTGAACGTGACCTCACCGTCGAGCGTCGATGGATTGGCGAGCGCGGGCAATGCGCCTGGCGCCTCGGAGATGCGGATGAATTCCGCCGCCAGCCCGGTGCGCACGGTCACTGGCGTGCCCACCAATGCCGCAGGGAGCGTCAACGCATAGGTGCCATCCCCGGCCGTCACCGTGGAAGCAACAACCGTTCCGCCCGCATCGATCAGTGCAACGGGAACAGTGCCGAGGCCCACCTCATTGCCGTTGAGGACACCATCATGTGCGCTGCCGCCGCCCGCGCCATTATCCTCCAGAACGCGTCCTGAGAGGACAGCGTCGGTGCGTGTGAGCACCACCTCTGCCTCGTCGTCGTCCGGCTGACCGTCGCCCAGGTCATCCACGTCAAACGAGGATGATGGATCAGAGTCCAGGTCGATCTGATCCGCGGCGATAATCTCCGCCCGGTTCGTCAGGTCACCGGTTGGCTGCACGGTCGCTTCAATGTCGATGGAGACCGGCGTGCCTTCGCTTACGTCACCGACGGTCCAGATCCCCGTTGCGGGGTCATAGGTGCCGGTGCCCGTCGCGGAGACAAACACCACACCTGCTGGCAAGCGGTCGGTAACAGCGACGTTGGTCGCCGTCGTGCCAGTCGCCGTGTTGGTCACCGTCAGCGTGAA
>CAZGNQ010000012.1:0-23826 GCA_964527285.1 uncultured Hyphomicrobiales bacterium
CAGCGCGCCACGGCTCACTGGATCGACGTCGCTGTACTCTCGCGCAATGTCTTCCACCTATGCCAGCACGCCCGCTGCTGCGGCCAGAAAGGTGGCCAGATCACCTGCGGCGTCACCGATTTGTTCGATCCGCCCAACCGGCCCCAGTTCGCGTGACATCCACTGACGCACAACCTGCTCACCAGCCGTCCACATGTTGACGCTCGGGTTGAGCATCCGCGCAACGCCCTCAACGACCACCATGGTCTTCTGGACGAGGATGAGTTCCGAGCGGGTGCGCATGTCGAACAGCTCGGTGTACTCGAAAAGCTGCCCAAGCAGGTGGCCCATGGAGATCTGATCGGCTGGCAGGTCACGGATCGGCTCTGCCACCGCGCGCAAGGCTTGGGCAAATTGGTCAACGTCGTGGTGCGGTGGCACGTAGCCGGCCCAGAAGTGCACCTCGGCGGCCCGTCGATAGTTGCCGGTGATGAAAGCGTAGAGAATTTCAGCCAGGAAACGACGCTCGCGCGGACCCATGCGTCCCACGATCCCAAAATCGATCGCGACGAGGCGGCCGTCGGCGTCAATCATCAGATTGCCGGGGTGCATGTCGGCGTGGAAGACGCCGTCGCGCATGGCATGGGTCAGAAACGACCGGATGACGAGGTTCGCAAGGTCATCCAGGTCGTGGCCGGCGGCCTTCAGGGCTTCAATGTTGGCAATGGGTGTGGCGTCCACCCACTCCATGGTGAGCACCCGCTTTGACGTCCGCGCCCAGTCCACTTTCGGGACGCGGAAGCGCTGGTCGTCGCGGGTGTTGTCGGCAAACTCAGACAACGCCGCTGCTTCCATCCTCAGGTCCGTCTCAACCGCTGTGGAGTGCGCCAACGTGTCGATCACGGCCACGGGGCGCAGTCGTCGCGTGGGCGGGTGGAAGCTCTCCAGCAACCCGGCCGCTGTGCGGAAACTGTTCATGTCGCGCCGCAGACGGCCCTCAATGCCCGGCCTCAGCACCTTGACGGCCACCTTGCGCCGAACACCCTCGCCGTCTTGGACGTGGGCCGCATGGACCTGGGCGATTGAGGCTGCGGCAACGGGGGGGCTGATGTCCGCAAAGAGCTGTTCGACAGGCTGACCAAGCGCCTCGCGGATTGCGCGCCGTGCCTCGCCCATTGCGAAGGGTGGCAGGCGGTCGCGCAGCTCCTCCAGTTGCTCGGTCAGCGTGCGGGGCACGAGATCGGGCCGCGCCGCAAAGAACTGTCCGGCCTTGATGTAACTGGGCCCGAGTGCCGTGAGCGCGGCGGCGATCGGGCTCTGCTTGCTGGAGCGCGAGACGAACGGCCATGTGAGGGCCCACCAAACGCGGCCCACGCCCTGGGCAAGGCGCAACACGAGCGGCACTCGGGCGCCGTCCGGGATGATGCTCGCGCCATAACGTGCAAGCGTCAAACCGGCGCCAGCAAGGCGGATCAGATCAAAAAGGCGCGCGGGCGATGGAGCGGCCATGGACGCAAGGTCCCTCGGTGATGGGTGGATGCGGCTGCAAGCGTCCGGCCGGCTGGACGCCGCTCGGCCGCGCGGCGGTGTCGAGCACGGCCAGAAGGGTGGCGGACGATCCAGTTGTTACAGACGCCAGCCTGAGTGGATCGCAGCGATCCCCCCACTCAGATTGCGATAGCTGACACGGGCAAAACCGGCTTGCGAGATCATCCGCGCAAAATGCTCCTGCGTCGGGAAGCGCCGAATGCTCTCAACCAGATACTCATAGGACGCCCGATCGCTCGCGACCATTTCGCCCAGCCGTGGGATGACGCTGTCCGACCAGCGATCATAAAGCACGTCCAGTCCGGGCACCTGGACTTGTGAGAACTCCAGACACATGAACCGACCCCCCGGTTTCAGGACGCGATGCGCTTCCGCCAAGGCGTGCTCGATGCGCGTGACGTTCCGGATGCCAAAAGCGATCGTATAGGCGTTGAAGGCACCGTCCGGCAGCGCCAGCGTCTCGGCATTGCCCTGAACAAAAGCGAAGGCCTCACCATCAAGCGCCTCCTCGCGCGTGACCCGGTCGCGCCCAACCCGCAGCATCTCGCCGGAGATGTCGTAAAGGACGACACTGGCCATGCCGTCGCTTGCGCGCACGACGCGGCGCGCAATGTCGCCTGTGCCGCCAGCGACATCCACCACGTGGTAAGGACGTCCGGAGCGCGGCGGGGCGAGCCATGTGACCATGGCGTCCTTCCACAGCCTGTGCAGTCCGCCGGACATCAGGTCGTTCATCAAGTCGTAACGCTCGGCGACACGCGCGAAGACCTCATTGACGAGGCCCTGGCGCTCGTCTTCTTCGACGTGGCGTGCGCCAAAGGAAACGGTGCGCCGGTTGGCGGTCTGCTGGTCGCCAGCGGTTGCGCTCATGGCGTTGGGCCTCTGCGGCAATGGGGGACGTGCCCTGGTGGCGTGGCGACGGCAGGGCGGTGCGTGGGCTGTGGTATTCCGCACGCCTGAACCGAATGCAAACATTCGCTGCTGCGGCCTGAGAGCCGGTTAAGGAGCCCGATGCCTGAGTTGCCGGAGGTTGAGACCGTGCGTCGGGCGTTGGCGCCCGCGCTGGAGGGCCATCGCATCGTCGAGGTGGACCAGCGTCGGCCCGACCTGCGCTTTCCCCTGCCAGAATGCTTTGCACAACGGATTGCCGGCGCGCGGGTCGAGGCGGTGCGTCGACGCGCAAAGTTCATACTCGTTGCGCTGGACACGGGCGAAACGCTGCTGATGCACCTGGGCATGTCCGGCCGGGTGCTGATCGTGCCTCGGGCGGAGGCCGAAACGGGTGGCGGCCATGCCGGCGCGCAGGAGACCGTCCGGCTCTACCACGGGAACGGGCGCGCGGCCGCGCGGGGCAACCTCAATGCTGCCGAGCTTGAATGCGGGCCCGACACACCCACCAACACTCTGCCACTCGCATCCGATGTGCCGCGCTCTCAGGGTCATCTGCCACAGCACGACCACATCGTATTCACGCTCGACGACGGGACGCGCATCGTCTTCAACGACCATCGCCGCTTCGGCTACATGGACCTGTTTGCCACCGCATCGGCTGACGAGAGCCGACATCTTTGCCGCCTCGGGCCGGAACCGCTGAGCAACCGTTTTTCAGCGCCATACCTGAACACCGCACTGGCCGGGCGCACCAGCCCGATCAAGGCGGCACTGCTCGACCAGCGGATCGTCGCCGGCCTGGGCAATATCTATGTGTGCGAAGCCCTCTACCGGGCGGGCGTCTCGCCGCGCCGGCGCTCCGGCACCATTCCGGGTCGGCGTGCGGAACGGCTGGTGCCCGCCATCCGTGAGGTGCTCGAGGCCGCGATCATCGCCGGCGGCTCCACCTTGCGCGACTACGTTCACGCTGACGGCGGACTGGGCTATTTTCAGCACGCGTTTGACGTGTACGACCGGGAGGGCGAAGACTGCCGCCGCCCGGGCTGTGCCGGTACCGTGCGTCGGATTGTGCAATCCGGGCGCTCGACATTCTACTGTTCGCTATGCCAGCGCTAATGGGCCGGAACGGCGCAGCATTTGGTGGAGTTACAAGCGCACGCCTGCCAAGCAATGGTCCGGCGGCATCGCACCGGGAGATCCTTGTAGCCCCACGCGGGGCACGGCCTCCGGCGTCATGGGAGTTCGTATGGCTTACGAAACGCTGATCGTAGAGACGCGCGAGCATGTCGGTCTGATCACATTGAACCGACCCGAAGCGCGCAATGCGTTGAACGCACAGCTCGTTGGCGAGTTGCGACGCGCCGTTGATGACTTCGACGCCGACGACCAGGTCCGCGCTCTGGTGATCACCGGGTCTGAAAAAGCCTTCGCGGCCGGTGCGGACATCACTGAAATGGCCGAAAAGACGTGGTCGGAGGCCTTCCGCGAGGACTTCGTGTCCGACTGGGACCGTCTTGCTCGATCACGCAAACCGGTCATCGCGGCGGTCGCAGGATACGCGCTGGGCGGTGGGTGCGAAGTGGCCATGATGTGCGACATCATCGTTGCAGCCGACACCGCAAAGTTCGGCCTGCCGGAGATCACGCTCGGCATCATTCCGGGCTCCGGTGGCACACAACGCCTCACGCGGCTCATTGGCCGCGCCAAGGCCATGGACCTGATCCTCACGGGCCGCACGATGGGCGCAGAGGAGGCTGAACGGTGCGGGCTCGTGTCGCGGGTCGTGCCGGCCGACAACCTCATGGGCGAAGCGTTCACGATCGCCGAGAAGATTGCAGAGCATTCCAAGATTGCCACCATGGTGGCCAAGGAAGCCGTTGACCGCGTTGATGAAACCGGCCTGCGCGAAGGCATCCTGTTCGAACGCCGCACGTTCCACACGCTCTTCAATACGCGCGATCAGAAGGAAGGCATGGCCGCTTTCCTTGAAAAGCGTAAAGCCAATTTCAACCACTGCTGAGCGGGTGTCACCGCGAAAGGTGAACATGACTGTTAGCCGCCAACGCAATGTTCTGGGCGACGCGCTACAACCATGCTCGACGGCGCCGATGACGGGGTTCTACCGCACCGGTTGCTGCGATACCGGGCCTGAGGATCGCGGATCGCATACAGTTTGCGCGGTCATGACCGATGCGTTCCTCCGTTTTTCGCGTGACCAGGGCAACGATCTCGTGACGCCCCGTCCCGAGTTCGGTTTTGCCGGTTTGAAAGCGGGAGACCGCTGGTGCCTGTGTGCGGCACGTTGGCAGGAGGCCGATGAGGCGGGCGTGGCCCCACCGGTCGTGCTGGAAGCGACCAACGAACGGGCCGGCGACATCTGCTCGCAGGACAGACTGCGCGCCAATGCGTGGCGGCCCAACTGATCCGGTCATCCGGTCAGTTGGGTGCAGCGGCGGACGCATTGGTTTGCGCTCAAGCGGCCTCGCCTATGACCGGGTAACGGTGGCCAAGCAAGCGCCGGCCGCGATGCCTGTTCGGGCCTGCAGCACGGCGAGCACGCCGACCGCGATTGTCCCACCACGCATCACTCAGCGGCGTCGCGGATGCTCGGCAGCGGGCATGACACGCCCGTTCCCGCCAGACCGCAGTAGCCGCCGGGGTTCTTCGCCAGGTACTGCTGATGGTAGGTTTCCGCATAGTAGAAGGTCGGTGCGTCGCGGATCTCGGTGGCAATCTCCCCAAGCCCGCTTGAGCGCAATTGCGCCGCATAAAGCGCGCGCGTTTCCTCAGCCTGAGCCTTCTGATGGGGCGTCGTCGTGTAGATCGCTGAGCGATATTGCGTGCCCACGTCGTTGCCCTGGCGCATGTACTGCGTTGGGTTGTGTGCTTCCCAGAACACCTTGAGCAGGCTTTCGTACCGCACGTGACGCGGGTCATAGACGACCATGACAAGCTCGGTATGGCCCGTCTGTCCGGTGCAGACCTCCTCGTAAGTCGGGTTCTGGGTCAAGCCGCCGGCATACCCAACGGCGGTCGTGTAGACGCCGTCCATGGTCCAGAACAGCCGCTCGGCCCCCCAGAAGCACCCCATGCCGAGGTACGCGATCTCCATGCCGTCAGGAAACGGCGGATGCAGCGGGGCCTTGTTGACGTAATGCCGATCAGCGGTCGCAATCGGCATCGCGCGACCCGGTAATGCGGTTTCTGCGGTTGGCATTTCGAGGCTTTTTCGGAACAGGGCCATAATCATTGTCCGTGGCTTTCACACGTCGGGTCATACAGGCGTTCGGTATTGAGGTGCGCGCAGCGGTCCGCCGAAACAATCGATGAGGTCGGCCCGCGCCCTTTTCAACTCCGATTACGGGTGCATGTCCGGCTGAGGATCGCAATAAGTCACAAGATCTTAGCAGCGTTTTTGATGTCACCCGACCGGAGTTGGCGAGGCGAAATGACAGATCGGCCCATTGGCACATCTGTGTGGGTTGACTGGAAATTCGTCACAAAGGGGTGCGACACCCGCGGCGGTGGACGCGGTGTTGAAGCCTCCAGCGTGCAACCGCCGACGGTTGCCAGACGGCCAATGGTGCGATTGATGACGCGGACAAGCGCGCGTTGATCGGCCGCGTCGCAACACCAATGTCGGAGGGGGCGATGACTGCACTCCAATCGAGCCTTGAGGCCAATGGTGGCGCCGCCGCTGCCTCGCCAGACCTGGTCAAGCGGCTGGTCGAAACGGGTGGTGCGTTGGACGGCATGACGCCGAGCGAGCGCAACGCCGATGCCGCTGTGAAAGTGTTCACGGCGCCGGATGGCCGCAAGACGGTGCTGGCGCTCGCCTTCCTGATCTTCCTGCCGTTCCTTCTGTCCGTCCCGATCATGTTCTTGAAGCGAACGGCGCATGGTTTGTGGATCGACGCGCTATCGGCGGGCGTGATTGGCGCGGCGCTGCTCGCCTGGACGTGGTTTCTCTTCCGCGAGGTGATGTCGGCGATCCGCATCAAGATCATCGTTGGGCGCCGTAAGGTGCGCCTGCGCATCCCGCGGTATCGCAGCGCCAATCCGGACCACGAGATCCTGCGCCTACAGGTGCGCTATGAGAGCATCGACCGGGTGGAAACGCGCGAAGAGGTGTTTACCGCGCTCAAGGTCCCTGTTGTGACGCGGGTCACGGCACTCGTCCTGAAGGACGGTCGGCGGATCGTGCTGGGATACCAGAACGAAGGCACCGAAGATCCCGACATTGATTACCCGACGGTCGGCGCACTGATCGCAGAGCGGGCCGGCGTTGAGTTCCACGACCGTGGTAAGGTCTTCCGCGGTTCCCACCTTGCTGCCTACCGCAACGCGAAAGCTGGGGCGCAGTGGGATGAGCACCAGATGACGGAAGACGAGTACAACAAGCTCAAGCGGCAGAAGCGACTGTTGCTCCTCGCGATGACCGTCGGTGTGCTCGCTCTGTTCGCAGCCGGCTTCTTGTACGACTTGTCGCGGTCCAACGCGGTGCAATCGTTTCTTGGCGCACTGTGAACCGGTGTCGCGGATCTGACATTCGCCCCAACGCTTGCGGCCGGGGTGGGTAAACGAATGTCAGAACCGGAAAACGAGGCGGCGGACGTCAGTTGGCGAAAACATCGATTTGGCGCTTGGGCTGACCGATGATGTAGAGCACGACCCCGAAGAGTGTGAACCAAAGCCATGCCGGCAGGCCCAGTAGCGTCTCCAACATGGGGGACCAGAGAATTTCGAGTGACCCGTCGACCAACGTCTGGCGCAGTGAAACGAAGCTCTGGCCGTGCGCCTGCTGCCAAAGTTCGGCCAGCGACGTTGATGTCCAGCCCTCAATGCTGCCCAGACTGAGCGTCCCGTCGTAAACCAATGCCATGATCGCGGCGACCAGAAACCAGCCGCCGAGCATCCGGAACACGAACATCCCCCGCCTCCAGATTAGATTGTTGCCCTCATGGTTAAGGCTATGGGGCGAACGCTTGGCAATGCAACCCATGGGCGCGTTGGGCGGGCCGCGATCGTTCTGCGGTTGTGACTTGTGGGGATATGGGTGGGGCACTGAGGTGCCCGGTGCCACCGCTCAAGCTGGCACCGCTCAAGCTGGCGCATGATGGCCACGGGCGCGCGAGGTGGGATGCGTGCCACTGCGGCGAGGGCAATGGCCCTGAGCCGCGTGGCCCAACGCGAATGCACATTCCGGTCGGTTTAGCGCCCTGACTTCGTACGGGCCGCACGGCGTGCCTGCAGTTTCCGGCTTGCCACCACCGCGAACGCGGCAGCCGCCACAAAAATCGAACCGGCCGCCACAAGCACCGTCGTCGTGCTGAGAGTGGCGACGCCATCAACATGGACGTGCGGAACGCCCGTCGTATGGGCGGCCGCCGAGGCGACGGTTGCACAAAGACCTGCGACGGCCAGCGCGGCCGGAACCAGAGATCGGATCATATTTGCTGTCTCATTCTTGCTGAAGCGAAGCGCGGCGGCACATGTGTCCGTCAAGCGCAGTTGGCCCCGCTGCGGGACCTCACTGCGCAGCCTCCACCATGGGAGGGCGGCGGGCGCAATACCCACCGCGCCACTGGGGCAATTCGATCAAAAGAGCCCTTCGATCTGGCCGGCGTCATTGAGGCGGATCACCTCGGCGGACGGCACCTTCGGCAGACCAGGCATGGTCATGATCTCACCGCAGATCGCCACGACGAACCCGGCGCCCGCGGACAGCCGCACCTCACGGATCGGCAGCGTATGGTCGGTCGGCGCACCGCGACGGTCAGGGTCGGTTGTAAACGAGTACTGTGTCTTGGCCATGCAGATCGGCAGGTCGCCGTAGCCTTGATCCTCCCACTCCTTGAGCTGATTGCGGATCTTGGTATCCGCGATCACCTCGTCGGCACGGTAGATCTCCTTTGCGATGGTCTCGATCTTGCCGAACAGGCTGGTGTCGTCGCTGTAGAGCGGGCTGTAGTCCGCCGCGCCGCTCTCCACCAGCTCCACGACCTTGCGCGCCGTGCCCTCGATGCCCTCGCCGCCCTTGGCCCAATGGTAGTTCACTTCCGCTGGAGCGCCTTGCGCCTCGGCATAGGCCTTGAGCGCGGCGATTTCGGCATCGGTGTCCGTGTAGAAATGGTTGATGCCGACGACGACGGGCACGCCGAATTTCTTGAGGTTCTCCAGGTGTCGGCCAAGGTTCGCACAGCCGGCTTCCACGGCCGCGACATTCTCGGCGTTGAGGTCAGCCTTCGCCACGCCGCCGTTCATCTTCATGGAGCGCACCGTGGCCACCAGCACCACAGCATCCGGGCGAAGTCCGGCCTTGCGGCACTTGATGTTGAAGAACTTCTCAGCGCCCAGGTCAGCGCCGAAGCCTGCCTCGGTCACCACGTAGTCCGCCAGCTTGAGCGCAGTCTTGGTGGCGATGACGGAATTGCAGCCGTGGGCAATGTTGGCGAACGGCCCACCGTGGACGAAGGCCGGGTTGTTCTCCAGCGTCTGCACCAGGTTGGGCTGCATGGCCTGCTGCAACAGCACGGTCATTGCCCCCTCGGCCTTCAGGTCGCGCGCGCGCACCGGCGTCTTGTCGCGCTTGTAGGCCACAATGATATCGCCCAGCCGCTTCTGCAGATCGTCGAGGTCATTGGCGAGGCAGAGGATTGCCATCACTTCGGACGCGACCGTGATGTCAAACCCCGTTTCGCGCGGGAAACCGTTGCCGAGACCGCCCAGGCTTGCGGTGATGTTGCGCAGCGCGCGATCGTTCATGTCCAGCACCCGGCGGAAAGGGATGCGCCGGATGTCGATGCCCAGTTCGTTGCCCCAGTTGATGTGGTTGTCCAGCATTGCCGCCAGCAGGTTGTGCGCCGACGTGATGGCGTGAAAATCGCCGGTGAAATGGAGGTTCATGTCCTCCATCGGCACCACCTGGCTGTGACCGCCGCCGGCTGCCCCGCCCTTCATGCCGAAGTTCGGGCCCAGGGAGGCTTCGCGGATGCAGACCGCGGTCTTTTTGCCAATGCGGTTCAGGCCATCGCCAAGGCCAACGGTCGTTGTGGTCTTGCCCTCGCCGGCTGGTGTCGGGTTCACGGCGGTAACCAGCACCAGCTTGCCGTTGGGCCGATCTTCGAGTGACTTGATGAATTCCGCCGTCACCTTTGCCTTGTCATGGCCGTAAGGCAGAAGGTGCTCCGACGGGATGTCGAGCTTGGCACCGATGTCCTGGATCGGTTGCTTGTTCGCCTCGCGGGCGATCTCGATATCGGTGGGCATGGGGCGTCCTCCCTGGAGTGGCCATTGGACAAGCGCCGTCCGTCGGGCAAGCCGATGGCTGCCACGGTCCGATTGTGGGCCGCGTTGTGATGTTTGTGCCGATGCAAACACGCCGGTGGCGCGCTTATGCGCCGTGCCTCATGCGCTCACTGTCTCGAAAGCGTCACCGACCGATATCCCGGCGGCGGCTGCATGCTCGTGGGCTGCGACCTTCGTTTTATCTCCGGCCGGCCGCACACGCTTGAGAATGATCGAGCCGCCATGGGCCGCAACCGCCACGCCGTCGTCGGTGATCTCGATGATCTCTCCGGGATTGCCGGTGTGTGTGCCTTTGCTTGCGTCAAAGACATCCAGACGCGCGCCCTTGATGGTCGACCACGCTCCTGGGGCCGGGTTGGCTGCGCGGATCAGGTTGTAGACCTCGTCAACGGGCTTGGCCCAGTCGATTTGCGCCACGTCCTTCTTGAACCAGCCCTCATAGGAGCCGTCGTCCAGGCGCTGGTCGTGCTTGATGATCACGCCGTTCTTGACGAGTTCAAGCCCCTCGATCATCGCGTCGACGCCCATCGGAAACAGCTTGTTGAAATAAACATCCCCAAGCGTTTCGTCGTCACCGATGCTGCACGTCTTCTGAAGCATGATCGGGCCTTCATCGAGCCCATCATCCGGCCAGAAGATCGTCAGGCCAGTCATTTTCTTCCCCATGGCAATCGGCCAGTTGATGGACGACGGACCTCGGTGCGAAGGGCACAGCGAGGGGTGATACTGGAACGTGCCGAGCCGCGGTGCGTCGCGCACAGCCTGCGGCACGAACAACAGGACATACGCCATCATGCAGACGTCAGCCTGGAAGGACTGCATAAGTTCCAGCGCTTCTGGTGTCTTCCAGCTTGCCGGCTGATGCACCGGCAGGCCCTTCTCGCGCGCGAAGGCCGCCAGTGGGTCCTCTGGGCGGCCCTCCTTGGTTGGCGCACAACAGACCGCGACGACATCCTCGCCCCGCTCCAGAAGTCGCTCCAGGACGGCCTTGCCGAAGGCCTGTTGGCCGTGGACCACGATGCGCATCACTCACTCCCCGTCGTTTCGAGGCCGGGCAGCCTCGGCAAATTTCGTTTTCCGGCCGCCTCTCTGGTCGTGGCCGTCGGCTGTCGAGCACCGGGCACGTCCTGGCCCTCGTCGTGCGTTGCGAGGCACGGGAGAGGGAAATATCCTGACCGGACTTCCACCCGAGACCTTACTCCGCCGCCGCCTTTGCCGGCGGTTCGGTCGCTGTTTTCAGCCGCACTAGGTCGTCTTCCGTGTAGCCGAGCACGTCCGTTAGAATTTCGTCCGTATGCTCGCCCAGGAGCGGCGAGCGGCTCACTTCGGCCGGGCTGTCAGACATCTTCACCGGGCAGCCGACGGAGAGATATTTGCCGCGCTCCGGGTGATCCACCTCGACGATTGTGCCTGTGGCGCGCAGGCTCTCATCTTCGGCCAGTTCCTTCATCGACAGGATCGGGCCGACCGGAATGTCGAGCGGGTTGCAAATCTCCATGACCTCGAACTTGGTCTTGGTCATCGTCCACTGTTCGATGCGCTCGAAGATTTCGTTGAGCTTGTCGAGGCGTTCAGGCGGCGTGGCGTAGCCGGGTTTCGTCTTCCATTCGGGCGCGTCGATCACGTCGCAAATCTTCTCCCAGACGGCCGCCTGAGTGATGAAGTAGGTGTACGCGTTCGGGTCCGTCTCCCACCCCTTGCATTTGAGGATGCGGCCCGGCTGCCCGCCGCCACTGTCGTTGCCAGCGCGCGGTGTGGCCTCGCCGAAGGGAATGCCTGCACCGAATTGGGAGTATTCCTTCAGTGGACCTGCATCGAGCCGCTGCTGGTCGCGCAGCTTGACGCGGCAAAGGTTCAAGACACCGTCCTGCATCGCGGCCAGCACCTTCTGACCCCGGCCGGTTTTTTCCCTCTGATAAAGGGCCGTCACGATCCCGAGCGCCAGGTGCAGACCCGTGCCGCTGTCGCCGATTTGGGCGCCGGTCACCATCGGAATTCCGTCAAGGTCACCTGTGGTTGAGGCCGAGCCGCCAGCACACTGCGCCACGTTCTCATAGACCTTGCAGTCCTCATAACGGCCTGGGCCGAAACCCTTCACGGACGCCATGATCATCCTGGGGTTCAGCTCCTGGATCCGGTCCCATCCAAAGCCCATGCGATCCAGCGCACCGGGAGCAAAATTCTCCACCAGTACGTCGCATGTCTTGATGAGGCGCTCCAACACCTCGCGACCCTCAGCGGTCTTGGTGTTGAGCGTGATGGAGCGCTTGTTGTGGTTCAGCATCGTGAAATAGAGGCTGTCCGCGCCCGGCACGTCGACAAGCTGTTTGCGCGTGGCGTCGCCAACCCCAGGGCGCTCCACCTTGATCACGTCTGCACCGAACCAGGCCAATAGCTGGGTGCAGGTCGGACCGGACTGTACGTGTGTGAAGTCGAGGATGCGGACACCGTCGAGAGCCTTCATGGGTCAAATCCTGTGCGTGTTTAGTTCTTTGCCGCTTCGCGATAGCGCAGGGGCGCGACCACGGACTGCGGGTTGAGACTGCCGATGTTTCCGCTTTCTTTGCCGGCGGCCGGATCGATGACCGCGTTGACGAGCGTCGGTTTTCCACTGGACAGCGCGGTGCGCACGGCACGGCCCAGATCGTCCACGTTTTCAGCCTGCACACCCACACCACCGAAAGCGGCCATCATCTGATCATAGCGCGCGCCTTCGACAAACGTTGTCGTCGCCGGGTCAGCGCCGCCGGACCAGTTCGTATCGTCGCCGCGATAGATCCCGTTGTTGTTGAAGACCACGACGCAGACCGGGAGCCCATAGCGGACGATCGTCTCCACTTCCATGCCGCAGAAACCGAAGGCGCTGTCGCCCTCCACCGCCAGCACAGGACAGCCCGTCTCCACCGCCGCCGCAATGGCCGATCCCATGCCGATGCCCATCACGCCCCAGGTGCCGACGTCGATGCGCTTGCGTGGCTGGTGAATGTTGATGATCGAGCGAGCAAAATCGAGCGTGTTGGCGCCCTCGTTCACCAGCACCGTTTCCGGGCGCTCATTGATGATGGCTTTCAGCACGCCGAGGGCGGCGTGGTAGTCCATGGGGTCGGAATTATTCTGCAGGCGTGAGGCCATGCGCTGGATGTTGGTTTCGGCCTTGGTGTGCACCGCATCGCGCCAGTCGGCAGGGGCCTTCGGCCACGCGCCATTCCCGTCACGGTCCATCGCTTCCAGCAGTGCGCCGACGCAGGAGCCAACATCGCCCACCAGCGGCGCGGCGATTTCGACGTTGGAGTCCATCTCCTTGGGGTCAATGTCGATCTGGACGAACCTTTTTGGCGCATCACCCCATTGCTTGCCTTTGCCGTGGCTCAGCAGCCAGTTGAGCCTGGCGCCGACCATGATCACAACGTCAGACTCTTTCAGCACCATGGAGCGCGCCGCGGCTGCGGACTGCGGGTGGGTGTCGGGCAGCAGCCCCTTCGCCATGGACATCGGGAGATAGGGAATGCCGGACGTCTCAACGAATGCGCGGATGGTCTCGTCTGACTGGTCATAGGCCGCGCCCTTGCCGAGGATGATCAGCGGCCGCTTTGCCCCTTTGATCACGGCGATAGCCCGCTCAACGGCGTCTGGCGTCGGGAGCTGACGCGGTGCTGGGTCGATCACTTGCACCAGGCTTTTCTTTCCTGCCTCGGCTTCCATCGTCTGGCCGAGCAGTGCGCCCGGGATGTCGAGATAAACACCCCCCGGCCGCCCCGACACGGCCGCACGAATGGCCCGCGCCACGGCGATGCCGATGTCGTGTGCATGAAGAACCCGGAAGGCGGCCTTTGCGTGAGGCCGTGCGATCGCGAGTTGATCCATCTCCTCATAGTCGCCCTGCTGCAGATCAACGATCTCGCGCTCTGATGAGCCGGAGATCAGGATCATCGGCCAGCAATTAGTGTTTGCGTTGGCAAGCGCGGTCAGCCCGTTGAGGAAGCCTGGTGCCGACACGGTCATGCAGATGCCCGGTTTCTTGGTGAGGAAACCAGCAACCGAGGCTGCATAGCCGGCGTTCTGCTCGTGCCGGAATGAAAGCACGCGTATCCCGGAGGCCTGCGCGTAGCGACCGAGATCCGTGATCGGAATACCGGGGACATTATAAATGGTCTCAACGCCATTGAGCTTGAGCGCGTCGATCAGCAGATGAAAGCCGTCCGTCAGGTCTGCAGGTTCAACTTGGGTCATCTTTAATCCTCCCTGACGGCCTGATCCGCCTGGACGCGTTCGCGGGCTCAGCATCTTGGCGGCGTCGGCACGGCGTGTGCTCGCACAAGCGGTACGTCTCATCCGCGAGCGGCACGGCCGGGCATTCGCTCGCCTGCGCCGGTCCATCGGCGATGGGCTGTGTACGTCCACCGCTCAACCGGTTGCCGCAGCGGGATCGGTGTCTTCGTAGTCCAGATCGACGAACCGCTCGACGTGGTCGCGCAGCTTTAAAGTGTGCTCGCGAACGAGGCGCTCCGCACGTTCGGTGTCGCGGGCCTCCAGCGCAGCGATGATCTCCTTGTGATCAACAACGGAGCGACGCGCACGGTCCTGCTCGAAAATGGTTCGCTCGCGGATGGCCTTCACATGGAGAAAGAGGTCATCCGTCATCTCGCCGATGAGGGCGCAGCCTCCAAGCGCGATGATGGCCTGGTGAAACTGGATGTTCGCATCGGAATATTCTCCCATGCGCTGAGCGACCGCGTCCGTGGCGAAATCATCGACCAGGGCGTGAAGGCGGGCCATGTCAGCGTCGGAGGCCTCTTTGGTGGCGAGGCGCGCTGCCATGCTCTCCAACGCCGCCCAGACCGTAATCATCTCCAGGATGGCCGTCTTTGTCTTGCGGACAATGAAGACACCTCGGCGTGGCACCACCTGCACCAGACCCTCGTGCTGCAGCCGTGCGATGGCTTCGCGTATGGGCGTCCGTGAGACGCCGAACTGTGCAGAGAGCGCGCGCTCATCAAGGCGCAGGTCCGCGTCTTCAGCGTAGATGTTGGCGCGCAGGATGGCCTCCCGCAGCGCATGATAGGCACGGGTGTTCAAGCTCTGGGGCTGCTCCAACTTGGAGATGGTCACGCCGCCGTGCATGAATGGATCCCTGTTGCACCCTGTCCCGCAGGCCGGCTCGATCGACCCGCAAATTCTGGCTTCCTCGTGTGGTATACCAGATGCCACGGCTGATCCATAGGATCAAGCCACAACCGACCGCTCACCGCGTGCGCCCCGGCCGTTAGGTTGGTCTTTCCAACGGCCTCACGATTGCCGCTGCGTGATGTGCCTGAATTCGCATCCTGAGGTTTGGTCTTGGCCCAGCCTTCGATGCAGCCAACCCCTGCACATCACCCTGTCGATCATGCAGCGCTCGGCGCGCCCTCCTGCCCCCCGGACCTCCGCCGGCGCCAAGCTGCCACGAAGGGATACAGGATCAGAAGAAATGCCAGGAAGATGCACGCCGCGGAAATGGGGCGCTCGATGAACGTCATTGCGTCGCCCTGGCTGGCAATCAGGGACTGTCGCAGTGAGCGCTCAGCAAGCGGGCCAAGAACGATCGCGAGCACGGCGGGTGCCACTGGGTAGTTCAACTTCCGAAGGCAGTATCCCGCGACGCCAAAAATCAGCATGAGCCATGCATCGAACATCCGGTCTGTCGTGGCGAAAACGCCGACAACACAAAGCACGAAGATGATAGGCGTCAGGATCGTGAACGGCATCGAAAGGACGCGCAGGAAAATCGGAATCAAGGCCAGGTTGAGCAGCAGCGTCACCGCATTGGCGATGTACATTGAGCCGATCAGGCCCCACACGAAATCCGGTTGTTCCGAAAACAGCAACGGCCCTGGCCGCAACCCCCAAATGATCATCCCACCGAGCAGGATCGCCGTTGTAGGCGAGCCAGGAATGCCAAGGGTGATCATGGGCAGCATGGAGCCGGTTGACGCGGCATTGTTGCCGGCCTCTGGCGCTGCCACGCCCGCGACATTGCCCCGACCGAAGCTTTCAGAGTCCTTTGAGAATGTTTTGGCGAGACCATAAGCCATCAGCGAGGCTGGCGTGGCCCCGGCCGCCGGCAAAGTGCCGACAAAAAAACCGATGGCCGAGCCCAGCGACGTGGTGCCGATATAGTGCCGGCCCTCTCCGATGAATTTGACGAGTTTACGGAAGCCCACAATGACGCGGGGCATCTCCACTTTCCCGCCCGTGCTTTCCAGCGTCCAGAGCATTTCGCCAATGCCGTAAATGCCGATTGCAAGCACCAGGAATTCGATGCCGCGCTGGAAATCCACCATATCAAAGAAAATCAGCCGGGGCTGACCGGAGATGATGTCGAAACCGACGGCTGCCAGCACAAGCCCAACCATGATGGAGAAAAGCGTCTTGGGAATATCGTCGCCACCAAGGCCAATGAAGGTAGCGAACGCGAGAACCATCAGCGCGAATTCCTCAGGCGGGCCGAACTGAAGCGCGAATTCGGCAAGCGGGGGTGCGAACAGCGTGAACAGCACGACAGAGATTGTCCCGCCGATGAACGATGCCATGGCCGCGGCGGTCAGCGCCTGATCGGCCTTTCCGGCCTGAGCCAGAGGCCGCCCATCAAACACCGTAGCAACAGCCGTCGAGGCGCCCGGGATACCGAGTGTGATCGAACTGATGGCCCCACCATACATGGCACCATAATAGAGCGCCGCGAGAAAAATGATTGCTGCCGTTGGGGGCACGAGGAACGTGACCGGCAAAAGGATCGCAACCCCATTCACAGAGCCGAGCCCGGGCATGGCGCCCACGAACAGCCCAGCCAGACAGCCGAGCACGATCATGGTGAGATTGAGCGGCTCAAAGGCCTGGAGAAGGCCGGAACCCAAAAGCGATAGGATTTCACTCATTCTTATTCAGTGTCCGTTGGGGCCAAGACGCGGTTATCGTCAATAGAACAGCGAGTAGCGGAGATTGTCGACGACCAGGAACAGTTCTTCAAAGAATGACAGGCCTTTGGGCAGATACTTCGTCAGTGCGACTTCAAACAGAAGGTAGATGAAAATTGGCGTTCCGAACGCCATTGCCATGGTGGTGCGCCACGTGTGCTCCCCCACGATGCGCAGGTAGAACGCCATGAAAATAAAAATGCCGAAATACGTCCCAATCAGCTCAAACATGATCAACAGGGCGAGCAGGGACAGGAGTGATGTCGCAACGAGTGGGAATGAACCTGGATTGATGAAGGGCTCATCCGAGCGTGATTCGGGTGTGGCCCGCTGAAACCAGCGCACCAATGTGGCCAGTGATGCCAGCGCCATCCCTAGGGAGAGCCAGAAGGGCCACATGCCCGCGCCCGGTCCCCGCCCCTGGACCCAACCGATTTTGAGCCCGTCAGCGTAGATATCGAACATGAGTGCAAGCGAGGCGAGAAGCGTGACGACAGCCATCAAGAACTCGGCGGATCGCGTTGTCATGGTGCGCCTTTCAGCCTAAGGGAATGCCCGAGAATTGTCGCGCGCGACACCAGCCACCGCGCTTGGCTTGCGCAGCGCGACGCCGCCTTTGGCTTTCCACGGGCTTGATCTGGGAAGCAGGTGTGCAGGCCTGATGTGAGCGGCCGCTATTCAGGTTCAGGAAATCCGAAAAAACGCGGACGTGATGCGGCCGGCAAACAAGCGTCGCCGGCCGGACCGTTTTGGTATTATTCGCCAGTGATTTTGGCAGCACCGACCTTTTCGATCAGCGCGACATGCGATGCCAACTGCTTCTTATGGAACGCACCGAGATTGTCGCCGGCGACCCACTCGCTGCAGAACAGGCCTTCGGAGTTACAGAACTTCTGCCACTCTTCGGATTCAAACAGCGTCTTGAACAGATTGCGGTAGAAGGCGGCTGCTTCAGGGTCCATTTCCGGCGGGCCGTTGATCGAGCGCTGCATATAGTACTCGATGTCCGTGCCAAGCTCTTTGGCGGTCGGAACGTCGGAGAATGCCTCCATGCGCTCATCGGTGAACTGAACCAGCGCCTTTGACTTGCCTGCGCGGGCAAACTCAGACTGCTCGGCCGGGTTGTTGACCGTCGAGTCGATGTGGTTACCGATCAGGTTCTTAGCGACCGTGCCACCACCCGGAAACGGAATGTAGGTCACTTCGTAGCCGAACTCAGCTTCCATCATGGCCGTCAAGATGGAGTCTTCCTGACCCGAACCGGTGCCACCAACTTTCCACGTCTTGCCCGCTTTTTTCACGGCGTCGACATAACTCTTGAGGTCGGTGATGTCTTTGCGGTCAGTGTTGACCCACAGCAGGAAGGTGTCCAACGCCATGAGGCCGATCGGCGTGAAGGTGGAGATGTCGATCCCCAGATCCTTCTGGATAACGGGCGTGGTGTAATAGCTGTTCAGCGTCACCATCACCGTGTGGTTGTCACCCTTTTTATCCTGCAGGTAGCGCAGTGCTTCAGCACCCGAACCGCCGGGCTTGTTGATCGGAATGAACGGACGTGGCGACAGGTCCTTCTTGTCGATCAGGCCTTGCAAAAGACGCGCGATCTGGTCTGCACCGCCGCCCTTTCCAGCCATGATGATCAGCTCGACCGGCTTGCGCGGTTTCCAATCCGCCAATGCGCCCGTCGTCGCGGCAACCACGGCCGCCGAAGCAATGGCCGACACCCGCAAGATGCGTTTCAGCATCGTTATCCTCCCTGATTGTTTCGACGCTCGTGATATGCGTCCGACATATTTGGGCGCGCAAAAATTGCACCAAAATGAGGCATCCGGCCTGTCTTAACGCAGGGTTTGTGGTATGCCACCGCGCTATCGAGGCCGGACAGCCTGCCCAACGCTATTAGGCGATAGTATAAGACGGGATGCAACCGGAAAAATATTGTGCGGCGCGGCAGGTGCCTTGAGGAATTTTGTGCACTTGCGGAAAACTGAAAGAATTCAGTGCCAATCCCGGTATTTTGGACGCCTGGCATGTGGCATGCCAAATGCCAGGAGGTGGAAGATTATTGCAGCGCTTCCCAAGCGCGCTGAATGCAATCTTAGCAGCAGTGCCAATGGTGCTGGAGACGGGGGCCGGCCGGTGTATGCTTGATCGCAATGCCGCGTCTTGGCTTGGCAAAAGTCGGACAGGAAAAGATCATTGACCCGTATGGCGGACGCGACGGGCCCGCAGGGAGGAAATCACATGGCCATTTGCGATCTGTTGGTGGCGTATGACGACAGCGAAGGCGCGCAGAGCGCAGCACGGTTTGGCGCACTGATGGCGGCGAAGTACGGTGCCAAGCTGACCGGTGTGTACGTGTATCAGCCCGAACAGTATGGGGGCAGCAGCCTGCAGCGCTGGATTCCGCAGGACGTGATGGGCCGGATGCGCGAGGCTGAAGAGCAGGCTGCTCGCGACATCGAGACCCACTTTCGCGACGTCCTGGCGGCTGTGGGCTTTGCGGGAGAGACGGACTTTATCATCCTCAAGGGGCAGCCGTCCGTGCTCGTGCCCCGCATCTCCCGCTATTTCGATCTGACGCTCTTCGGCCAGTTCTACACCCACGATGACGTTCATGCCGCAGCGCTTGCGCCCAGCACGGTCCTGCTGCGCACGGGCAAGCCCATTCTGGTTGTGCCGCGCGGCTATCAGGTGCGCCCGCTCAAGGAGACGGCCATGGTGTCTTGGGACGCCAGCCGCTCCGCCGCCCGCGCGCTTACGGATGCCATGCAGATCCTGGAGACGAAAAACCGATTGGACGTTGTGCATCTGGAGAGCGACCGGTCGGATTGGGAGCCGCCGTCTGCCGATCACACAATCATTGATCACCTGAAGCGCCACGGCATCAACGCCCAACTCGTCTCCCTGCCGACGAGCGGTGGCCGCGGCGGAATGGGCGCGACGCTGCTGGAGTATGCCGTTCAACAGGATCCCGATGTGTTGGTCATGGGGGCCTACGGGCGGGGCAAGTTCGGCAACGTGATTTTCGGCAGCATGACGAAGCACGTTCTGGCGCACATGAGTGTGCCGGTGCTGTTGTCCCACTAGCGGTATATCTGCGCTGTGCGGTTTGCGCCGTCGTGCGCAGGGTCACCCTTGGGCGGCTGCAACAGGGCAAAGGGGACGTGTCATGGAAAATATTCGGCCGGGGCTGGTCGGCGAAGCGCACATGATGGTCGGAACCAATGACACGGCCCCGCGCGTCGGCTCAGGGCGCATTGCGGTCCTCGCCACGCCGGTGATGATTAATCTGATCGAGGCGGCCGCGCTTGGCGCCGTTGAGCATCTCCTGCCCGAGGGGATGCAATCGCTCGGGACCCACCTTGACGTCACGCATATTGCCGCAACGCCGATCGGCATGGAGGTGACAGCAGAGGCTCGGTTGAAAGAGGTCAATGGCCGCAAGCTGACATTCGAGGTGGTGGCCCGCGATGACGTCGAAGTCATCGGCAGCGGGATGCACGAGCGTGTCGTCGTTCGTGCGGACAAGTTCCGGGCGCGCATCGATGAGAAATCAGCGCGCGCCAAGTCCCGTTGAAACTTGTTTTCAGTGTCGACTGATCACTGCTTCCCCACCCGGCTCCTCGGGCCATGTGCGCAAGCCGGGGCGCGCAGCAGGACACGGGGTAACGCATCCTGCCGCACGCGTCCTCGCAGTCGTCAGGCGGCCGCCGCGACCGCGTAGTGATCGTCCAGGCCGGCCGTGACCTTGGCCATATCGACGTCGGCGCCCATGCGCTCCAGTGCAGCGCCAAAGCGGGTGACGATGTCCCGGATGTTTGCCTCGGACAACAGGTTGAGAATGCCAATGCGCACCTGGACGGGCTCCGACAACGTCGGCCAGATACCGAATCCCTCTGCGCGGCAGCCCTGCACCAGTTCCTTTTCCCTCCCGGCCAACGCGCCTGGGAGATTGAGCACAACGAGGCTCGGCATGTTCGATGTCACGTCGCAGTCCATCGCAACGAGAGCGCCGCGCAAGGCGGCTTCGTGATGGACATAATCTTCCGCAATGCGGGAGACGCCGCGCTCAAGAATCATGCGGAGTGCCTCGTGGAATGCGGCAACGGCATAGGCCGAGTGCGTGCGGTGGTAGGTGCCCGCCGCAACGTCCTGCCCATCGATGATGCCCCAGTGGCGGGCCTCCATGACCGGATGATGCACGAATGACCGGGCGCCGCCCGCATGCAAGGCTTCCATGTACTTGGCAGACAGGCTGACCGGCGCATACGTGAGCGGAAGGCACAGCATGCCCTTCTGCGGGCAGGATGCCCAACCCACAACGCCCGGGAAATCATCGATGCGCAGGTCGGCGATGCCGAGCGACGAGACCGCGTCGATCAGGCCCATCGCGCCGTGGGCGAGGCAGGCATCGTTGAAGGCCTGCAGGTCGTTCACCCGGCCGGAGCCTGTCTCGTAGTGCGCCATGAAGGCCCACTTGGGTTTGTGCTCCTCAAGCGCAGCGTTGATCACATCTTTTGAGACGGATTGGCCATGCGGCACCTGGATCGTGTGCACCGTCGCGGCTGTTGGATTGATGCTGTTCGCGGCGAGTTCCTCAGCCGTTGCAGCCTTCATGCGGATCGTCAGGTCGTCGAGGCCTGAGAAGGTGCCGTTCACGAAAGACACCACCGTGTCTCCCGGCTGAACCGCGCTGAACATGCAATCGAGCCCACTCCATCCGGTGCCCGCCACACCGAACGTGTGGATGTTTTCCGTCCCCATCATCGCGCGCAGCATCTGCTTGCACTCAATCATGCCGCGCAGCACGTCGGCCTGCATGTGGTCGGCGAGTCCGGCGGACGCATAGGCTTGCAAGACGCGATCAGCCGTGGCGCCCGGGCCCGGGCCAGCCGCGATCGTTTGTGGTATCTCAAGTTTAGGAAAAATTGTCGCGTCCATGCTGCTCCACCCTATGCTTCTGTATCGCCCGTCCGGGCGTTTCACGCCAATTGTGTCGGCTTGTATGTGGTATACCACGCGGCAGGGCAATTGTCCCTGGCGTGGTTTCGCCCGGTTGAAGGGCGCCCGCCATCGCCACTCAATTGCGCGGCCAACGCGCGTGGTGACGAATTGGGAATGAATGGTCCCAAGGTGCGCCGCCCATCATGTTGACGACGAAAGGCGTACGCCAACAGTCTAAATGCGACTTAGCCCGCGACGTAAAGGCCGCCGCGGAAGAAAAATTGGTTGAAGCCGATTTTGTGGGAAGAATGCCGCAAGGTGGCCCGCAATAGGCGGTCAATTCTTTTGACCAGGCAGCCATCATGGTTTCGTGCGAGACCCGCGCTTAAGCACGCGGCTTAATCGGTGGGAGCCAAATTCTCCCCGATCGACGGCGCCCGCCCACCGCTGACGCCGCCCACATCGCCCGAGTGCGTGACACACGCTTCCCGGCTCTGACGTTTGGCTTCGTGCCCGGCAGCACACAGGCACCAACCGTCAGATGCGCGAGGCGAGCCGGTCAGTTCATCGTCGGGATGGAGAATTGGGCGCCATCCTTGATGCCCGATGGCCAGCGGCTCGTGACCGTCTTGGTCCGCGTCCAGAACCGAATTGAATCCGTGCCGTGCTGGTTCAGGTCACCAAACGATGACGCCTTCCAGCCGCCGAATGTGTGATAGGCAAGCGGCACGGGGATCGGCACATTCACGCCCACCATCCCGATGTTGATGCGGCTGGCAAAATCACGCGCTGCATCGCCGTCGCGCGTGTAAATGGCGACGCCGTTGCCGTAGTCGTGGCGCATGGGCATCTGCACGGCCGTCTCGTAGTCGGGCGCGCGCACGACGCTCAGCACGGGGCCGAAGATCTCGGTTTTATAGATCTCCATGTCCGGCGTGACGTTATCGAACAGGCACGGGCCGACGAAGAACCCGTCCTCGTACCCCTGGCGGGCAAAGCCGCGGCCGTCCACCGCGAGCGTTGCGCCCTCCTCGATGCCCTTGTCGATGAGCCCCAGCACACGCTCCTTGGCCTGCGCTGTCACAAGCGGACCAAAATCGGCCTTCTCGTCGGTGTACGGCCCCACAGTCAGCTCTTCCACGCGTGGTTTCAGGCGTTCCATCAACCGGTTGGCCGTTTCCTCGCCAACGGGCACGGCGACCGACACGGCCATGCAGCGCTCGCCAGCGGAGCCGTAACCTGCCCCGATCAGCGCGTCCGCCGCCTGATCAAGGTCAGCGTCCGGCATGACGATCATGTGGTTCTTTGCGCCGCCGAAGCACTGGGCGCGTTTGCCCGCCTGGGTGGCGGTCGCATAAACATGGCGCGCGACGGGCGTGGAGCCCACGAAGCTGATCGCGCCGATCCCCTCATGCTCGGTGATGGCGGCGGCGACGTCTGCATCGCCGTTGACCACGTTGAAGACGCCATCCGGCAGCCCTGCGGCCTGGAAGAGCTCAGCAAGGCGCAGCGGCACGGAGGGGTCGCGTTCGGACGGCTTGAGGATGAAAGCGTTGCCGCATGCCATCGCGGGCGCTGCCATCCAAAGCGGGATCATGGCGGGAAAGTTGAACGGCGTGATGCCGGCCCCGACGCCGATGGGCTGGCGCATGGAATACATGTCGATGCCGGGCCCCGCGCCCTCAGTGAACTCGCCCTTCAACAGGTGCGGCGCACCGATAACGAACTCGCACACCTCAAGGCCGCGCTGGATGTCGCCCTTGCTGTCGTCAACGGTCTTGCCGTGCTCGCGTGACAGAAGCTCTGCCAGTTCGTCCATGTTTTGCTGAAGCTGCGCAACGAACGCGATGAAGACGCGTGCGCGCTTCTGCGGGTTCGTGGCGGCCCATGCCGGTTGTGCGGCGCGCGCGGCGGCGACGGCGGCGTCAAGTTCACTGCGGTCGGCCAGCGGCACGCGCGCTTCCACTTCGCCCGTGGCCGGGTTGAAAACATCGCTGAACCGGCCGCTGCGGCCCTCCACGTGGGCGCCATTGATGAAGTGTGTGAGCGTTTTCATACGTCCTCCCTCGACCTGCCTCGATCTGCCTCGGCCTCTCGCAGGGCCGCTTTGCGCTGCGACGTTGCGCGACAGAGGGCGCTCGTCGAAGGCGACACAGGTGTGATGCCGCCGTCTAGACGCAGGCAGAAGCATCGGCAAGCG
>CAZGNQ010000012.1:23926-26426 GCA_964527285.1 uncultured Hyphomicrobiales bacterium
GAGACGTGACGGAGAAAACGCAGAAACTCAAAGCCGCACTGGATGCAGAGGCGCCACGAGACACACAAGCGCCTCAGGTCACCGCAGCCTTGCCGACTTCCGAGGCGATCGGCGCTGCGCTTGACGATGAGGGCGCTGCCTCACTGGGCGTGCTGTTGGCACCCGGCACCTGCTGCGATCTCGCCGCGCTGTTCGACGACGACAGCCGGTTCCGCAGCCACATCCGCATGGCACGCCACGGTTTCGGTCAGGGGGAATACAAATACTTCGCCGCGCCATTGCCGGAAGTCGTCACCAGCCTGCGTGCTGTGCTCTACGCCGCGCTCGCGCCCATTGCGAACACGTGGATGGACAGACTGGGCAGAGCGGCCCGCTATCCGCGCGATCTGTCCGCATTCACGGCGCGCTGCCACGCGGCGGGTCAGTTGCGGCCAACGCCATTGCTGCTGCGTTACCGGTCGGGGGACTACAATTGCCTCCACCAGGACCTCTACGGCGACCTTGCCTTTCCTCTGCAGGTCGTCATCGGCTTGTCCCGACCGGGTGAGGATTTCTCCGGCGGACAGTTTGTCCTCAGCGAGCAGCGCCCACGCATGCAATCGCGCGCCACGGTCTTCGATCTGAAGCAGGGCGAAGCGCTGGTGTTTGCGACGAACGAACGTCCTCGTCGGCGTTCGGCATCGCCGGGCAAGACGAGCCGCGGCGGCACCGCGCCGGGTTATGCCCGCTCGATTGTGCGCCATGGCGTCAGCACAGTGCGCTCTGGCGAACGGCTGGCGTTGGGCATCATCTTTCACGACGCGGCATGAGCGGTCGTCAGGTCAGAGGAGGTGCGGTCGTTGTTGCTATCCGAAACTTGCGCATTCGGCCCGATGGCTCACGCCGGGGCTTCGTTGCAGGCGCCGAGAAACTGGAACGTGATGGAGCGTTCGTGCGGCCTGTCGCGATGTTCAATCAGGTAAACGCCTTGCCAGGTGCCAAGTGCAGCCCGCCCGTCGATCACGGGAATGGACACCTGGACCGAGGTGAGCATCGCTCGAATGTGGGCGGGCATGTCGTCGGGGCCTTCGCTGGCATGGCGATAGCCCGCGTTGCGCGGGGCGATGCGGTTCAGCGCATCCATCAGATCCGCTTGCACGGCGGGGTCAGCGTTTTCCTGAATGGTCAGGGAAGCCGACGTGTGATGGACGAATAGGCTCGCCAACCCTTCGCGGGCTGCGATGCTTTCAAGCCAGACAGCCAGCTTTGCCGTGATGTCGTGGAAGCCCGGCCGCTCCGTGGGTACGGTGAGTTTGGCACTGCGTTGACGCAGTTGGCCGGCCTCTGTGGTCGGTATCATGCTGTGCGGCTCCCTTACCTGCGGTTTCGCCTAGCATGGACGGGCCATTCCGGCGAGCGGGGCTTACAGGCCTTCTGAGCCGGCTGCCCCACACGCATCGTGTTCTGAGGCGGCGCCGATCACGCGTGATGAACCGGTCATGCCCCGCGCACTGCTGCGCGCAGCGATGGCTGCAAAACGCCGCTGCGATCCCGGAGCAGGGGGCGGTCGGCGAGCGCCGGGGTTGCGGCAAATAATCTTGCGCTCGAATGTATTTTTACAGGCGAAATGTGCTGATGATTGCGCGCCTATTTCGTGTTGGTTGCAAGGTTGCGACGCGAATTTGAATGGGCGCTCTCCGGGTTCGGCCGTCCATCGTGCTCCAACGAGGCAGGCCGAATGCCCTCAGCCATTTCATCCGCTGAGAACCGGTGACGCTTCGTTGATTGGCCGAAGTTTCCAACGCTGGCGTGCGCCGACGATGACCCCAAGCGGTCTTCCGTGTGATTCCCGATCCGAGTGCTGTTTGTTGCCGCAGCTCAATCTCGGATCCGCCTCTTTAGAAAGTTGGTGCGGCGTGGACGGAATGGTCAAAAGCGCGCGCTGCGCGCTGAGAAAAATGGCTCTCCGGATCGCAACAGTCGTCTTGAAGATTGCAAATCGATGTTTTTTATGGTTTTTCTGGCGCATGCTTTAACCTTAGATTTACGCTGAAGCACCAAAAGTGACTGCGATGATCCGTTTTTGTGACCGAGTCCGGATCGGCGCGCCCGACAGGTTGATGGGGCAACTTTCAAAATGGCAAACGGCCATTGCGAAGTTTCGGCCGGCGCGTTTTCGCTAAAGCATTTGGGGACGAGAGATGGATACGACGGAATTCGGTCACGACGCCAAAGACGAAACGCTGGAGCATGGCGCGAGCCATGCGCACGGCGCAGCAGCCAATGCAGACGAGAAAGCGGTCGCCAATGACGCGCTTAAGGCGGCATTAACGCGGCTCACCACGCAAGTGGCCGATACGGATCGCCGTCTGGGCGCAGCCTTGCAGGACCTGCAGGGGCGTGTGGCAAAAATGGCTGAGCGGACGGTGGACCCTGTGGCAGCGTCCTATGGCTCCGCCGGAAATGACTGCGGAAACGGTTTTACGCGTCTGGAAAGGCAGGTCCTGGCGTTACATGATCG
>CAZGNQ010000013.1:0-26338 GCA_964527285.1 uncultured Hyphomicrobiales bacterium
CACTCAAGCCCGCGCGGCCTTCAATCACCATCAGCGTGCAGGTCATGGTGGCGACGAGTTTGCCGGCGGTTTCTGCGTCGGCCCCGCCGGCCGCCGCCGCGCCATCCTCAAACGCCAGCGCCCGCCCCTCGGTCACCATGATCGTGCGGCCCGGCTTCAGCACGCGGCCCTCAAACACAAAGCGCGCGCCTTTGGCCGGCGCCAGCAGGTTGGTCTTGAACTCGATGGACAGCACCGCCGCGCCCGCCGGCATGAGTGTGAGGGCCGCATAACCACACGCCGTGTCCATGGCCGTGGTCGTCACGCCGGCGTGCAAAAAGCCGTGCTGCTGGGTGAGATGCGGGCCATAGGCGGCGCCGACGATCACCAGCCCCGGGTCGATCCGCTCCAGCGTCAGCCCCAGGTGGCTGATGGCGCCCTGGCGCGCAAAGCTCTCGCGCACGCGTTCAGCAAAGTCCGGCGTTTTGGGCGTGAAGGCGGGCGGCGCGGCGTGCGTGGTCATGCGTGATGTCCCCCATCCTGGCCCACATCCCGGCGCATCCCGGCCCACCGCCTGCGCCGGCGCTACTTCCGGTTCAGCAACCGCGCCTTGATCGTGCCCTTCAGCGCCCGGATCTCTTCCAGCACCTTCTGCGGCGCGGGCACCGGATTGTCCTCGCGGTGATCGACGTCGATAATGACATAGCCAAGTTCGCCGTCGGTCCGGTTCAACATGCCTGAAATGTTGAGGTGGGCCATATCAAAAACGCGCGTCAGCCGCTTCAATTCGCCGGGCAGGTTCCGGTGGGTTTGGATGAAGCGCATGGTGCCCGGCTCCAGCGGCAGTTGCGCCTGGGGGAAGTTGACCGCGCCGAGCGTCGTGCCGGTGTCGCCGTACTCCACGAAGCGGCGGGCCACCTCATCGCCGATGCGCGACTGGGCCTCCTGGGTGGAGCCGCCCACGTGCGGCGTCAGGATCACGTTATCGAGGCCACGCAAGGGGCTCTCAAAGGTCTCATCGTTGGACTTCGGCTCCACGGGGAACACGTCGATCGCCGCGCCGCTCAGGTGCCCATCGCGCAGGGCGGCGGCCAGGGCGTCGATGTCGACCACCGTGCCGCGCGCATTGTTGATGAGGATCGCGCCGGGCTTCATGGCGCGGATGCGCTCGGCGTTCATCATGTTCTGCGTCTGCGGCGTCTCCGGCACGTGCAGCGTCACCACGTCGGCGCGCGCCAGCAGGTCCTCCAGCGAGGCGGCGGCCTCAACGTTGCCGAAGCTCAGTTTGTCGATCACGTCGAAATAGATGACCCGCATGCCGAACGCTTCGCCCAGGACGGCGAGCTGTGAGCCGATGTTGCCGTAGCCGATGATGCCGAGCGTCTTGTCGCGCACCTCGTAGGAGCCGATGGCGGACTTCTGCCAGCCGCCGGCGTGGGCGGCCATGCTCTGGGCGAAGGTGCGCCGCATGAGCATGACGGTCTCGGCAATGGTCAGCTCGGCTACCGAGCGGGTGTTCGCGAAGGGCGCGTTGAACACCGGAATGCCATGGGCGCGGGCGGCTTCGAGGTCCACCTGGTTGGTGCCGACGGAGAAGCAGCCAACGCCGACCAGCTTGTCCGCGGCCTCAATGACGCGGGCGGTGAGCTGCGAGCGCGAGCGGATGCCGAGCAGGTGGATGCCCTGGACGGCCTCGATCAGCGCGTCCTCGTTCAGCCCCTGATCGATGCGGGTGATGTTGGTGTAGCCCGCCGCCTTGAGGACCGCGTCGGCCGTGGGCGAGATCTTTTCCGTCAGCAGGAAGCGGATCTCATTCTTGGGGCGGGACAAATGAATGGTCATGGGTCGCGAACCGTCCAGGCAATGGCGTTTGCAGTGCAGCATGGTGTGATGGCAGAGCGCGGAGGCGGCGGCAACCGGTGTTGAAGTTGCTGCGGTGGCCGCGACTTCGGTGAGCTTGATTGACCGGTTCCCCGTGGCTCCGCCCGTCACGCCGCGGCCGCCGCTTGCGTGATGCCCATTCGCCCCCCATAGACGCTTGATGGCAGCTCCCATCAACCAGACCGAAGACCTGGATTTCAGCGCGTTCGACGAGGTGATCGACGTGCGCTCGCCGGCGGAATTTGCCGAGGACCATGTGCCGGGCGCCATCAATCTGCCCGTGCTGGACGATGCTGAGCGCGCGCGGGTCGGGACGATCTACAAGCAGGTCAATCCGTTTGAGGCCAAGAAGATCGGCGCGGGGCTGATCAGCGCCAACATCGCGCGTCACCTGCAGCGCCATTTCGCCGACAAGCCAAAGGACTACAGCCCGTGCGTTTACTGCTGGCGCGGTGGGCAGCGCTCAGGTGCGCTTGCCATCATCCTGGGCCAGATCGGATGGTCCGTGACGACGGTGAAGGGCGGCTACAAGCACTACCGTCGCCACGTGAACGAGCAGCTCTATTCAGGGCGCCCGTGGTTTCACGCCGTCCTGCTGAACGGCAACACCGGCACGGCGAAGACCGAAATTCTTGAGCACCTGGCCGCGCGCGGTGCGCAGGTTGTTGATCTTGAGGGCCTGGCGCGGCACCGGGGATCGATTTTTGGCGCGGATCCCGACGCGCCGCAGCCGGCGCAGAAAATGTTTGAATCGCACCTGTTCGAAGCCCTGAAAGGGGTCGATCCGCGCCAGCCTGTCGTCCTGGAAGCCGAGAGCCCGCGCATCGGGGACCGTACCCTGCCGCCGACCGTCCTGGCCGCCATGGATGCCGCGCCGATGGTCCGCGTGGCGGCATCCCTTGAGGTGCGCGTCGATTACACTCTCAGGACTTACGGCCACCTGCTGCGCGATGATGCGCGCACGATTGCGCTGCTGGAGGGACTGAAAGTGCTCTGCGGGCGGGCGGCCATTGAGCGCTGGCAGGGATACGTGCGCAGTGGCGCCCATGCGGACCTCGTGCGCGAGCTGATGGCGGATCATTATGATCCCGCCTACGCGCGGGCGAGAAACGCTGACACGGCAAGCACGATTGCAGAAATTGAACTCCGCGCCCTCAATGCCGATGCCCTTGATGGTGCTGCCGGTGCGATCCTGCGCGCGATCACGACGCGTGATGCTGACCCGACACCCGTCTTCGCGGAGGCCTGCCCATGATCACCGATGGCCGCGCTGCGCCGACGCACCTCTGGGAGGCACCCGACGGCACAGACGGGCGCTTGTTTGCTCCAGCCGCCGAACGCAACAAGGCCGCCATTCTGGCCGTGCTGGATGAATTGATCTCCGCGTCGCATTCCCCGGAACACGCTACCAGCGCGGCGGCGCCCGGTGTGACGGTGCTGGAAGTGGGCTGCGGCACGGGCCAGCACGCGGTGGCGTTCTCGCGCGCATTGGCGCATGTCAGGTGGGTGCCCACGGACCCCGATCCTGCGCATCTGGAAAGCGTGCGCGCGTGGGCCTCATTCGACGGCGCGCCGCCGGCAAACCTGTTGCCGCCCCGCCTGCTGGACGTGGCGCAAGCGGATTGGCCCAGTTTTCTCGGCGATGTTCAACCCGCTCCACGGCTCATCTATTGTGCCAACGTCATCCACATCGCGCCGTGGAGCGTGGCGCAGGGGCTGCTCGCCGGTGCCGGTGCGCTGTTGGCCCGCGGCGGCATGCTGGCACTTTATGGTCCCTTCAGCGATGGCGGCCAGCATGTGAGCGAGAGCAACGCGGCGTTCGATGCATCGTTGCGCGCGCGTCATCCGGAATGGGGGGTGCGCGACCTGCAGGACCTCGACGAGACGGCGCGTGCGCACGGCCTGGCACGGCGGCGGACGATCCCCATGCCGGCCAACAACCACGTGGTCGTCTATGGGCCAGAGCTCGCTTGAAGGCTGCGTTGTTCGTCGCCGTCGCAACAAGCAGCCGGTCGTCCCTTTATAGACTTAAGCCTCTTCTACGGCCCCGATCACACAGGCCTGGCGATAACCTGCCTCCTGCAACCGATTGACCAGATCGTCGGCCGCTTCCGGCGCGACGCTCGCCAGCAGTCCGCCCGAGGTCTGCGGGTCGGCCAGGAGAATAAATCGCGGGTTCTGCGTGAGGCTGTGGACACCTTCGTCGGTGAACGCGAGGCGGCTCACGGCCCGCGCATTGTCCTCGTAGAGGCTGGATCGCACGCCCTTGTCCACGTAATCCGCCACACCGTCCAGGATCGGGATGCCCTCCAGCTCCAGTCTGATGCGGCGCGCAGGGCCGTCGCCGTCGATCATGCGCAGCACATGACCGGCGAGACCAAAGCCGGTCACATCGGTCACGGCACGCACCTGGTTGCGCAAGTGCGGTGCGGAGAAAATATCGGCTGCGGCGCGGTTGTCTTGAAGCATCACGTCGTAGCACGCCATGGTGTGGCGCCCGTCGGCAAGGCCGCGCATGCCTGCTGCCAGCATGGTGCCTGTTCCGATGGGCTTCGTCAGAACCAATTGATCTCCCGGCAATGCGCCCTGCGTCGTGAATACGGCGCCAGGCGTCACGGCGCCGATGACGGTCAGTCCGATGGTCAGTTCGCCCGCCTGACTGGTGTGGCCGCCGACGAGCGCAAAGCCAAGTTGCTGAAACTCTCCCATCACGCCGTCGAGGATGGCCGTCATCGTGCGTGCCTGGAGCAGAGGTGTCATGTGCGCCATGGAGACCGCCAGAAGCGCAGCGTGAGGTGTGGCGCCCATGGCGAACACGTCGCTGGTTGCGTGCACCGTGGCGATGCGCGCCATGAGCGTCTCGTCGCGCGTGAAGGCGCGCAGGTGGTCGTGGGAGATTGCGAGCTGTTTTCCCTCCGGCACGGTGATCAGCGCTGCGTCGTCATGGGCGTCGAGACGGCCGGCAAGCGCGGCGCTCAGCACCTGCGGGCCGACCTTGGCGCCACAACCCTGGCAGAGCATGGCCTCGCGCGATACGCCGGCCGCCGTCAGTGCGCCGACATCGGGCTTGCGATCTGAGGCCATGGGCTCTGCTTTGCCCTTGCTCCCCGTGCCCCCCGCGCCCCCCGCGCCCATTGTCTGTCCATGCAGCGCGGTGAACTGGTCCATGAACTGCCGGTCGATCCGGTCCTTCCATCGCCAAAGCCAACCCCCTTCCAGCACCGCGCCGAACTTGATGCCGATAGCGGTTTTTCCGCCTTTTGAGATCAGCTTCAGGTAGTCCGACTGCGGCTCAAAGCCGGCCAGTTTCTCTCCCTTGATCCGGCGGCGGAGATTTTCGGCCAGCGGCTTGCCCTGACGCACGGCAAATACGCCCGCTTTCTCGCGCGGAGCGTGATCCATGTGGGAGATATCGCCAGCGGAGAATATGTTCGGGTCCGTTGTCGCTTGCAGCGTCGTGCCGACACGGACAAAGCCGCGCTCCGTCAACTCAAGCCCGGTGCTTTGCAGCCAGTTCGGCGCGTTTGCGCCAGCCGCACTGATGGCGAGCGAAAAGCGGTTGGCGTCAGCGGCCCCGTCTGCGGTGCCCTCGATCTCGAAGTGGTCCGGCGCAACGCGCGTGATGGCGGCGCCCGTCTTGGCGACGACACCGAGGCCCTTCATCGCGGCCAGGATGCGTTGCCGCACGCCCTCGGCCAGCGTTGGCAGAATGCGCTCCTGGCGTTCAAAGACGCGCACCAGCGGGCTCGGCAGCGTTGCAATGCCGGACTGCCGCAGCCGGTAGGCCATCGCCATGGCGCTCTCGATGCCGCCAACCCCACCGCCTATGACGGCGATGGGCGCCTCCAGGCGGTCGTCCCGGCGTGCGGTGTCCAGAAGCCCGTTCCAGGCCTCCAGAAAGCCGGAGAGCGGCTTGATGGGGACGAGGTGCTCCGCTGCGCCGGGCAGGCCACGCACTTCTGATGTGGAGCCAATGTTGATCGAGAGTGTGTCGTAAGGCACCCGGCGGCCGGTGGAGAGCTGAACCTCCTGCGCGCTGCGATCGATCCCGGTCGCTTCGGCCTCGATGAAGCGTGCGCCCACGGCCTCGGCGAGGCGCACCAGATCGATGTGGATCTCATCGAACGTGTAATGGCCGGCAATGTGCCCCGGCAACATGCCCGAGTAAGGCGTGTGTGCCGTCGGGCTGATGAGCGTGATGCGCACCCCCGGCAGCGGGTTCATCGCGAAGTTGCGCAAGACCAGCGCGTGGCTGTGTCCGCCACCGATGAAGACAAGATCGTGGACGAGTGGCGCAGGGATCATGGGGCCTGGGGTATCTGGTGACGGCGTGGGCCGGTGCGACGGGGGACTTAAGCGGGGGCTAGATCAGGAACTGGATGGAGGGCTTGGGCACAGAAGCTGGCCGATGACAGGCGACGGGCGAAGGGCGACGGGTGACTGGCGATGGGGGTTGTCGTGTTGCTGGGGCGTTGCAGGTCCGTTGCAGAGGCGGGGCGGACTGATCCACCGGTCGTCGTCGGCTCCCCATCGCCATCGGTAGCCGATCCCACCGCGCGTGGTCGGTCAGCCACCGGCGTCGTAGCGGGAGCGCAAAAGCGGCGCCAGATGATTGAGGTCGTAACCGGCGGCCTGCGTCACGCGCAGCAGTTCGTCCGCAGGGGTGTCTGAGGCCTTTGCGATGGCCCACAGCGTGATGGAGCGCGTGCCAGTCCGGCAAAAGATCAGCAGGGGCGCCGGCAGTTGATCGATCAGCGCCGCCATCTCGTCCACGTGCGCCTGGCTCAGCTCACTGGACGAAAACGGTTGGTGATGGGCCGTGATCCCATGTTCCGCGCACGCAGCAGCAATCGCCTCGAACGGCGGTTGATCGGGACCGCCCTCCCCATCCGGCCGGTGGCAGACGACCGAGCGCACGCCGTGGCCCGCGATCCGTGGCACATCACTGGCGCTGATCTGGCCGGCCACGCTCAGTGTGTCCGTGACTTTGACAATGGGTGTTTCGCTTGGGTGGGTCATGGCGTCGTCTTATCAGTCAGCGCGCTGCTGCGACAGGCCGCTTGATGTCGAACGATTGCGGCGCAGTCGGTAGGAGATTACAGCGCGCGGCGCCTTGGCCCAACCATTGGCATGCCCCATGACGCAAAGGTGAGACCGCGCCATGGATCGGGAGGCCGACATGACCCAACAGAGACATCAGCAGCCCGGCAATTTGCCAGGCGCCCAGGCCGGCCACGCCCCGGCCAGCCCAGGTCGGTCAATGCGCGAGGTCGCGCCCCCGAGCCGATTTCCCTGGCCGCCGGTGATCCTGGTGGTGCTGGCCGCATCAGCGTTCGTCATGGAGCGCACAGTTCCGACAGGTGCGCTGTTCGACCCGATCGCCAGCGCGATGGCGATCGCCGGCTGGCTCGTTGTGGTGCTGGCCGTTGGCCTTGACGTTTGGGCCATCATGACGTTCCGCCGCCACGCCACCACGGTCATGCCGACCGGCAAAGCGTCCGCGCTGATTACTGACGGTCCGTTCGCCCTGACCCGCAATCCCATCTATCTCGCCAACACGATGCTGTTGTTGGGTGCCGGGTGCATCTGGCCGAGCCTGTGGTTCATGGCGGCGGCGCTCATCAACCCGATCGCCGTCGCACCGCTCGCCATTATGCGGGAGGAGCGTTATCTGGCGGCCGTGTTCCAGGACGCCTGGTCCGCCTATTGCGCGCGCACGCGTCGCTGGATCTGACGCCGCGTTCGGCTGGCTCTGCAACACCCTGGCCGATAGATCGGCCAGAGTTCTTTGTGTGCGCTTCGCGGTGCGCCGTAGGCTTGCCTCGGCCTGGGCTGACCGTGGGACCTACTGCTTGATGAATTCGGCCTCGATCATCAGCGTCACCTCGTCCCCGACCAGCGGCAGCAGGTGGGTAAAGCCGTAGTCGGAACGCTTGATGGTTCCAACGGCGCCGAAGCCGACGGCGGGCTTCTGAGCGAATGGATGCTTCTTCTGCGCGCCGTTGAGGGTGATGTCGAATGTGACAGGTTTGGTCACGCCGAGCATGGTCAGGTCGCCCGTCATTTTACCTGTCGTGTCGCCAGTGGCCTCAATGCCCGTTGCGGTGAATGTGATTTCCGGAAACTTGCCGGCATTCAGGTATTTGGGATCGCTGGAGATCTCCTTATCGAAGTCCTTCGAGCCCACGTAATCGGTGCGCACGGACAGCGGATCGAGCGTAGCTGAGACCTTGCTCTTCGTCACGTCCTCGGCGTTGAGGTCCAGGTTGATGTCAAACTTTGTGAAGCGGGCCGTGTATCTCGACAGGCCGATGTGATTGACGCGCCAGACGAGGCTCGCATGGGTGGGGTCCATCTTGTAGACGCCGCTCGGCACATCGAGCGAGGCTGCTGAAACGGTGGTCGCGGCTGCGGCCAGCGCCATGCCGGCGACGAAGGCCACGCCCGCAAAGGCGCGTGCGGTGGATTGCAAGGCAGTCGAGATCATGGGTCGTCTCCAGGTTGGATGGTCCAAAGTGGATTGTCCGTTCGCCAGCGCAGCCGCCCGGCCAGGCGCGTGCGTCGCTCGCGACGTGGGCGCGCTCGGGCGGGACAACAAGCCGCCCTCTCTGCATTCGTGTTCGGTGGGGCGGCGGATCATCGCATCTCGCCGCTGCGTCGGGCGCCAGCCGATCCTGCAAGAGGCAAGCACCAGCGGACGCCTCGCTTAGGTCGCAGCCGTGGCCCGTTTGTGATCGTCACCCCGGCGCGTTGGGCGCGCTTGGCGCACTGCTTGCTTTCCTGTCCATGAGACGCGCCCCGACCGCTCGGCAAATTCTCACCGTTCACAATGTCTTAGCGGTTCATGGGAGACCACGGGGGGCACGGCGCACGACCCCCATCGGGGTGCTGCCCAAGTCCATGGGCGGTGTGCAGCCGGGCGCAAACGCATGCAGGCGATGGCCAAGATCACATGGCCCCGACCATACCGCAGGTGCACTGATGAACAGCCTGACGCGGGCGCTGCCAAACGCGGCGCAACATATTGTGCACCAATCGGAGACAATCTGCGCGAGCCTGTTGGAGCGGCTGCCCGCGCGTATCCAGCGGCTCCTTCGGGGCCCGGCGCTTGTGACGCTCGCCGACCAGTTCATCGTCAGTGCGGCCAACTTCGCGCTCGGCATTGCGGTCGCCCGCCTCGTCGGGGTGGCAGAGTTCGGTCAGTTCACGTTGGCCCTCGTGCTGAGCGCACTGGGCATCATTCTGGTCAACTACTTCCTGTGCGCGCCCATGATGACGCTCGCCGGCGGGCGCAAACAGCGCTCCGGCTCATACTTCGCGGCGGTCATGGTGGCCGGGGTGGGCCTCGGCATCCTCACCGGGTTCATTGTCGGATCGGTGGTTGCGGGCCTGCTTGCAGCGCGCGATGGCGTGTTCCCAGTGGGGCTGTTTCTGGCAACGTTTCACGCAACGGTCGGCCTGGCCCTGCACAACATGGTGCGACGCACGCTCTTTGCCCGCAACCGACGCTGGCTGGCGCTCTGGACTGACACGGCGCGCTTCGTCCTCCTGGCGGTGCTGTGCGCAGGCATGTGGGTGGTCGATATCGCGTTGACCGCTGAAGCGGTGCTCCACGCGTTGGGAGCCTCAGCGCTGCTCGCCGCCGCACCCGGCATTCTGGCGACCCTGCGCGCGCGCTGGCGGCCGCGGCTGGTGGCAGCAGTGGCCGCCCGCCACTGGCCCATGGCACGCTGGCTGGTTCTGATGTCGCTGATCTCCATCGGCCAGGAGCAACTGGTGTGGATGCTTGTTGCGTTTGAATTGGGCGACAGCGCCGTTGGCGGTTTGCGTGCCGCGCAATACCTCCTGGGCGTCACGCATTTCATCATGATGGCGATGGAGAACTACATTCCGCGCACGGCCGCGGGAGAGTTGGCCGCCGGCGGCCGGCCGGCGCTGGTTCGCTACCTCACCCAGCAGACGCTGGTTCTAGGGCTGCCGACCTTCGGGCTGATCCTGATGGTGTGCGGGCCGTCGGCGCTGTGGCTTGAGACGTTTTTCGGTACTGAGTTCGCCGCCTACGCCGCGGTTGTCTGGGTTTTTGGGCTCGCCTACGCGCTCATCTTTATACGCGACCTCTGGACCATCTATCTGCGCACGGTGGAGCGCACACGCGGCGTCTTCACATCGATGGCGATCAGCTCGCTGGCGGCCGCTCTGGCGATCATGCCCGTGCTGGACGCTTATGGTCCAGCCGGCGCTGCGGGCGTCATGCTGTTCGCCCATGCGGTATCGATGGCGTACATCCTTGCCACCGTGGTGCAGGACTACCGCGCCAATACATGACGCAAGGGACCTGATGTTTGGTCCCCGGCTTCTGCCTGGGATGATGCCGGTGCCGGACCATGAGTGCTCCAGCGCTTCTGAGCGCGCCGGATGAATTCTGCCGCACCGGTTCGGGCCGTCGACGAAGCTCGCTCCGCGGCTGCGTGCGATCGTAAGCAACTCGTCAAAACGGGTCACCGCTGAGACACGCGTTAGAATATTGAACAGTCTGCACGCGGTTGGTTCTGAGTTGGCACCGTGCGCCATTCACCATGCACGGACCAACTTTGTGCTGGCGCCTCGGCCTGCCTCCCCTCATCGCCTTGCATCGTGCAAGACATTAACACTGAATGAATTTCTGACTTGCCGCGGATCAATTCGCCCCGCGCCCCACGTGTTTGTCGTGCCGTTTTGATCCCCCCACACGACACGCAGGAAAAAAGCACGACAGGCGTCCCCAATCGATGAGGTGGCCCGGCAAAGAGGCCCTGCATTTGCACCTGCCCACGTTAACGACGCCTGCTTTCATCGATGACCGCGACTGAGCGGTGCCATTGTGAGCGCGGCGGCACGTGAGTGGCAGCGGTGGCGATGAGGACCTCCCATGTATCAGTTCGATCACAATCCGTCGGCAGCGCCGGCACAGCGGCCCGCCTTTGCGCAGGCACCGGCGGGGGCTCCATCGCACGCGGCGCCCATGCATGGCGCAGCCGGCGGCCTTGATCGCAGTGATGCGCCTCTTGCTCCCGACCTGATCGAACTCGTGAAATCGCTCTGGCGCCAGCGTGCCACGCTGTTGTCGATCACGGCGGTCATGCTGGTGATCGCGCTGGCCATCGGACTGATGATGGAGCCGAAGTTCGAGGCGGCCACCAGCGTCCTCATCGATCCGCGCGGCCTGCAAGTGGTCGAGAATGACGTTGCCCCGCGCGGCAATTCATCTGACACCAGCGACGCACTGGTGGAGAGCCAGAAGCGCGTCATGATCTCCGATGAGGTGTTGAGCCGTGTCGTAGAGACGCTGGATCTCAGCAATGATCCGGACTACGGCCGTAAGACCGCCGGGCCGGTCGGTCAGGTGATTGCCGTGATCAAGGGCCTGTTGAGCGGCGGGCGGATCGAGACGCCGTCGCGCCCTGAGATCAAGGCCTTGAAGCTTCTGCGCCAATCCGTGCGCACCAATCGCCTGCCGGGCGGTTTCATCATCGATCTGTCCGTCAAGTCGCCGTCCGCTGACAAATCCGCGCTCATCGCCAACACGATCGCGCAGACGTACATCGACACCGAGTTCAACGCCCGCCAGGCTCTCACGTCACGCGCATCAAGCTCGCTGGATCAGCGCCTCGCCGAATTGCGCGCGGGGGTCCAACGCTCAGAGGACGCGGTTGAGGCGTTCAAGCTGGAAAACAACCTCGTGGGCGTCAACGGCCGGTTGGTCGGTGAACAGCAGCTCTCTGAGTTGAACTCCCAGTTGGTGGCTGCTCAGGCCCTCACGGCACAGGCGCGCAGCCGCTATCAGCAGATCCAGTCGCTGCGCCGCTCCGGTGCCAATCCGGAGGCTGTTGCCCAGGCTGTGCAGTCGCCGACAATCACGGCCCTGCGCACCCGGCTGGCCGCCGCCAGCCAAACGCTCACCTCCTTGAGCGCGCAACTCGGTGCCCGCCATCCGCGCATCGCTGCGGCGCGCGCAGAGGTGGTTGATGCGCGTGGGCAGATTTCGCAGGAACTCGCCCGCATCACTTCGGCCGCCAGGCTGGAATTTGAACAGGCCCAGGGCCGTGAGGCGGGTCTGCGCCGCGCCGTTGCTGAGCTGGAAAAGCGTGCACTCAACACTGGCGGCGCACTGGTCAAGCTGCGCGAGCTGGAGCGTGATGCCGCCGCCAACCGTCAGGTGTTTCAGAGCTTTCTGGTGCGCGCCCGCGAGGTGCGTGAGCAGCAGACGTTGGACACGTCCGTCACCCGCGTCATCTCGCCGGCCATCGCGCCGAGCGCGCCGTCAGGTGCTTCCATGAAGCTGCTGCTGCTGGGCGGCTTGGCGTTGGGCCTTGTGGTTGGTGCCGTTCTGGCGCTGGTCCGCGATACAACTGACCGGACCGTGCGCACACCGCGCCGCCTGTTCCGCGCCACCGACCTGCCGCTCATCGGCATCATTCCGGGCCTTGACCAACTCGTTTCAGCGCGCGGCGCAGTGCGTGGCCTCGGTGCGGCAGGCCCAATTCCGGATCACATGCCGCCGGTCGTGTTTGATCTGCCAGACGGCGAAACGGCGGCTGCGTTCACCCGCATCCGCACCAAGCTGATGCACGGTAAGCAGGCGCGCTCCGGTGCACGCATCGTGCTCGTGACGGCGGCTGGCGCTCAGCAGGGCAAGTCCACCGTTGCCTTCAACCTGGCGCTCAGCGCGGGCCAGTCCGGTGAGCGTGTTGTGCTGGTCGATGGTGATCCACTGCGCTCGTTCATGAGCCAGATCCTGCTGCCCCGCAACACAGCCGGCCTTGCCGAACTGGCGCACGGCGCGGCCACGCCTGATGAGGCGATGGTCTGGGACGATGAGTACCGCATCACGTTCATGTCGTCGCGTGCCGATGCGCGCGGTCCGGCGCCCAATCTCACCCGTGACGGTGTGGCGCGCGCGCTGCAGGCCGTGGCTGAGCGTTCGGATCTCGTCGTGATCGATGGCGGCTTGCCGGGCAGCGATCCGTCGATGCACCTTCTGGCGGAGTGCGCAGATGACATCATTGTCGTCACCCGCGAGGCCGTCACGGATATTGATGAACTGACGGAATCCCTATCCGCCCTCGATGCGGCCCGGAACAAAATTCGTGGGCTGGCGCTGCTTGCGGCGTAAAGGGGGCCGCGCAACGCCAGTCTGCAAATGCGATTGGAGAACGGATGAGGCGAGCGCGGGGTTGGTCAACCCCGCGCCTTTTTTTGTCCTATGGACATGCTCACGCCATGTGCGATGTGGCGCGATACCGGGTCTGAGCGGCGAAGCAGACGTAGAACAGAAACAGACTTGCAAAGGCGTTGTGCTTAAAGATCGTAAAGTCGAACGTCGCTGAGATCAGAAACAGGGTGAGGATCGTCAGGTAGGTGATCCGAACGTGGTGGGACAGACTTTGATTGAAGATGATGGCAATGGCTGAGGCAACGATCAGAACGTAGAAAACAAGGCCGACGACGCCGAGCGAGATCATGATATCAAGGGACGAGTTGTGAAAATGGGGCGTTTTGAAATAGGTGTTCTGCGCCCAGAGATCCCAAACTGGAGAAAATGTGTTGGTGGCAAAAAAGCCATAATAGCCGTAGCCAAACGTCGGCTGCTGAGCGATGTACTCCTTCGCGCTCTCCCATAGGGGCGCGCGGCCCGTCATGCCAGCGTCGCGGCCGAAGTATTCCGGCAGGGTGCCCAGGTCAATGTGCGGAAACGCGATCGAGGCGGCGAGCATGAGGCCCGATAGCACAATGAGCGTCTGTCGGTGCATGGCTTCCTGGCGAGCCACCAACGAGAAATGCAGCCAAAGCGCAAGGAGCGCGAGTAGGCTTGTCGCCGAGTTTGTCAGTGGCAGTGTCAGAACGACAGCGATCATGGCTGCGAGGCATGCCGTTTGCGAAAAGCCAAATGCCCTGCCGCTCAGTGCGATCAGGAACAGCACACTGAAGTAGTAACCGGCATCACTCTTGTGGGAGAACACGGCGCTGAATTCCACGCCCGTCCAACTGCCACCCCAACGTGTTTCAATCACGTGGTCTGGGCCCAGTACCAGCATGGCATAGGACCAGATCAGCGCAAACATCAAGTAACCGCCGAGCAGTCGCAGAAATCGATCCGGGTGAATCAATTGCGACAGGGCGTAAGCTGCGACCGCATTCATGCAGAACATGATGCCGAAAAACAGTGTGGTCTTCATGTTGACGGACCACGTGGCCGAAGCCAAGACCAGCATGATGAGGCCAAGCCCCAGAAAGAAGCTTTTGTTGAGGCCGCGCGTCAGGATCGTCCACGCGAATGCGCCGAGGGATGCGAGGTAGAAGGTCAGCCACAGCAACATGTAGATGGGGTTGTCACGCGCCGTGATCGACCTGGCCGCACTGGTCTCATCCGGCACCACGAATAAAAAATAGCCAGAGCTGGTTGTCAGGAAAATTGCAAGAAGGGTCAGCAGGCCAACGCCTGAGCGCTCCCAAAGCGCGAGACGATCGCTCCAGTGCGCCTGACGTTGCGCCACATGCGCGTAGGCTGGCGTATCGGTGAAAAGCGCCATGGTCCTACGATCCTCAACTACGATTAATCTGGGGTAGTGTTGTGACGCGAGCCAGCACCGGTGCCAAATCTGCGCGCGCATGCTGCACGTCGGCAAGCAGGCACTTTGCTTTCGCGCTGCCGATCACATTGGGGATGGTCACGCAAAGCCTTGATCTCTCTTGGGCACAGTCGCATCAACATGATTTCAGAACCGTTATTAACGTTGTTCCGGAAGGTCAGCATGCAGATAAAAATCGGGGCCTAACAGCGCGATCGCTGGCCGGCGCCCTGGCCCTGGCCGCGCGGCATCGGGCACGGCACGGAGCTACGCATCATATTGAAATTGTTGTTGAACCGGGCCTGCACAGGGTTGCGCGGACGCTAGAGGTTGATGAGCGCATCGCACCAGATGTCGCCGGCGCCGGGGGGCTCGTGATCCGTGGGCGGAAACGCGGCGCCCATGCGGTCATTTCCGGTGGTCTTGGCCTGCGAGGACAATCGGTACTTCGTGACAGACGTCTGTTGCGCAGCGGACGGATCGAACTTTTTCCAGAACGCAGCCGCAAGAATCTTCTGTCGTTTGCCCTGCCGCCAGAGATTGTGAAGCGCATCAAGTCGTCTGGTGCGATTGCCGTTCATCGTTTTCACCCGATTGAGACACCCGAAGCTGCTATTGAGGTGTTTGATGAAAATCGCCCGTTGCTCCCTGCTCGCTGGCCCAATCAGGATTGGGGGCGAACTGTAAGCACCGGTTCAACCGAGGGCCGTGCGCCTGATCAGTTGGCCATTGGCCGCGACGGGCCCGATGCTGCCATGCCTCTGCCTCTTGAGGCCCTACGCCGCCAATTGAAACGGCGCACCATACGCAAACACGCCTGGATTGAAGGGTATCCACGGTATGATTGGAGCTTTGAAACCTACCCCATCCGGGAGATTATCGCGGCGCGGGGACACCTCGCGTTTCACCTGGAGCGTACGCTGCGTTACGAAAGCGTGCCGAATGCGAGGATCCGGCTGGCCCATGTACCAGCATTGCTCGATAGCCCCGGTGAATGGGTGATCCTGCCTGATCTGGGTCGTTTGGTGCTCTGGCCTCGGACAACCGGGACACCGCGCGCCGATGGTTCCCGCTGTGGAAGGCGCAATGCACGAGATTGCCGGATTGAGATCAGTGTTACGCCCACGTTGTTGTCCATATCCACTGCTGCGCGCGTGACTTTGCAGGACCTCACCCTCGCGCACAGCCGTGGGCATGGCGTAAGGATCGATAACAGCCGCAACGTGCGAATGGACCGCGTGGTCGTCAAGGACGTTGCCGGCGTCGGCATCCGCGCGACGGACAGCACAGATGTTTCAATAGAAAGAACCGTTGTTGGCCGCAGCGGTGAACAGGGCGTGCTTCTGGCGGGCGGATCGCGTGATCGATTGACCCCCGGACGGCTTATCATTCGCCAATCGCTTGTCGTGGGAACCGGACGGCTTGGCCGAACTTACAAACCCGCTGTGGATTTGCGTGGTGTTGGCAATGGCGTTGGCAAAAGCCTTTTGTGCAACAACCCCCATCAGGCGATTGCCTTTTTAGGCAACTACCACCGCATTCTGGGCAATGAGATCACTGCCGTGGGATGGGAGACATCCGACAGTGGCGCGATTTACGCCGGCCGGGACTGGACCGGCCGCGGGACGGTGATTGACGAGAACGCGTTGCATGGCATTCGGGCGGCTGATCGCCGAGTGGCCGACGGCGCAGCGTTTGAAACGAAGGGCATTTATCTTGACGATATGTGGAGCGGGACGCGCATCGCCCGCAACCTCTTCGTTGACGTGGATCAGGCTGTTTTCATTGGTGGCGGTCGTGCCAATCAAGTGTCGGACAATACGTTTATCGGTGTGCAACGGCCCAAAGGAGAAAACGCGCCGCCGCGTGCGATCATGTTGGATGCCCGTGGACTGACTTGGGCTGTGCCAAGCGTTCTGAATGTCCAAAGCACGATCAACCGACGGCTGCGTGCGGTGCCCACGAGGTCGCGGATCTGGCAAACGGCCTTCCCCGAATTGGCGCTTTTTGCCCAAGCCGTTCGCGGTGCGCCTGAAGGCAACCGGGGCCGCGGCAATCGTTTCGTTGGTGTAACGCCATTTTATGCAACGCCCGCGGCGGAACCGTTCGCGGGTGCCTTTATGTCTGCCGGTCCGTCGCCCACTGCGCCAAAGGTGCTCCCGGTTGAGGGCCGCAGTTTACGTACCCTGTTGCACGCCCTGCGCACGCAGCCGGGCCTTGCATCGGCGCTTGGCGTGCGGGCGCAGGAGGTCGCGGCCTACGATCGCGCCGCGGAGTTGGCAACGGCGCTTGATTGGCACCCCGCGATTGCCCATCAGCTTTCCGACGGCACCACTTGTGCGGAATTAAAGTTCTAATTTGTGTGTGTCACGCCAGGACGTTTGAGGCGGCAGGTCTGCTGCTCACGCGATCGCGCTCGGCACCTTGCTCCATTGGAAGCCGCGGCCTGTTTCAGATGGAGAAAAAATACCGGTGTCGCACGCGACGACCGTCGTTAGCTTGCGGCGTCGGCGTGTCCGTTACCGCGGAACAGGCGGGTCAATCTCGAGCGGCGCGTGCCCATAGTATGGTCGTAGAGTGCCTTGATGTGCGGATTGTTCCGCGCCGTCCGTTTCGCTCGCGTGCGCATGCTGCGGCTGATGGTAAGGGGCCAGCCTTGCGGCCGCAGAGCAATGTGGGTCTCAAACAAGCCTGCCGCCTGCGGGCGCCACATTGATTTGTGTTGCCCTTCGCCCGGCCCGAAATCGAGGCTGTGACAGCCGTCGTGCATCTTGTCCGCGATGAGCTGCCACATCAAGGGGAGGCCTGGCGACAGTGTTTGGCACTCATGATCGGCCATCGTCAAAGAGATCAGATGGAATGTGCCATTATGGGTCTGGCCGAATGCGCCAGCGACGAAGGTGCCGTCGATGGTGAGGCGGTAAACATCAGGGCTTTGAGCCAAGGACTTGCCTCGCGCCCATGTCAGATAGAAGTTCATCACGTCCGCGTCGGCAAAAACGGAGTGGATGCCTTTGCGTGTCAGCTGCTGTGTCTTCGTGCGCAGCATTAGATCGATACACTGCGATGCTTCCTCAGCCGACGTGACACGTTCAATCGCAACGCCGGACATTTTGTCCCATTTCTTGCGCTTTCGCCGGGCGCCACTGCGGGAATTGCGCGAAAGTGAATTCAAAAGGTCATCCATTTTTCGCGGCAGTGGGCGAATGTAAGTCTGTGGAACAGCGAGCACGCTCGGCCAATGGGTCAGCGGATTGATAACGCCATCCCACTCGAAGGGCTGCGAGCACAACGAAACGGCGCTGATGCCTGGTGCGAGCACGCGTAACAAGTCGATCAAGTCCGACAGTCGGTGCTGATTGGTATTGTCAATGAACCCCTGGCTGAAAAGACCCATGTTGTAGGCATTGTGTTCCTGCGCCAACCACGTGAGCACACCCAGAGGCCCGTTTCGCCGTTCGGCAAGCGGAAGGATGAAAACGGTTTCGTTGCTTTTGTCGCGCCCAACAATGATAAGTGGCGTTTCTCCTGCGGCCCTGGCCGCAGTGTCACACCAGCTCTTGCACCAGTGATAGGATTGGAAGGCTGTGCCCAAGGCGCGGTGCTCAAAATCACGCCATTCCTTCTCGATCTCATCAGGATGGCGATGTTTCGTAAGCTGAATCACACCGATCGAGCCGCCGAAGGCCAAGGCCACCGACCGGGTATGCTGGTCTTCGCCGCGCCCACGCATATTCTCGCGTTGGAGACTGTTTCCGTCTCGATTGCTGAGTGTTTCGGAAAAAAGAGATCCGGAACTGTTCGCATTGTGCGACTGAGCGGATGATGTCATGTCCGGCACTCTCGTTGTTCCGCAAAAAGGGTGTTGTAACGTTCGGCGTTCAGCCAATTGGGCTGCGTCCGGTGAGCGTCACGAAGAACGTTGCATCGATGCGTAGGTCAATGAGGTTGTCCTCAAGTGATTTATCGAAGCGCCATTGGGTTCGCGCAATTTCTCTCTTCGGGTCCCGGGGACATTGCTGAAGTCCCGGCACGCCGGAAACAATGGTTTGGATGCCGTTGTCGAAGCAGAATTGCCGCGCAGGCGCACAAAAGTGCCGCGGCATTCCGTAAGGGTACGCGAAATCCGTTATAGGTTGATTGCATAGGGTACGCAGATCATCCCGGCATCCCAGGATCTCATCTCGCCAATCGTCAGGTGATGTCTGAGCAATCACCGGGTGCGTGCGGGTGTGGCTTCCGATCACGTGGCCTTGTTGCGCAATCTCCAGAAGCTCCTCGCGCGAAAGTGTGAGCCGCTCGCCGTGGTGTTCGATGCGGTCAAAGTAGTCATCAATCAGATGTGGCGCCGCCTGATCGCGGAAAACACCGCTGTTGACATAGAACGTAGCCAACATGCCGGTGCGACGCATCGGCCCCAGAAGATGAAGCCAACTGCGATAGTTGTCGTCGAACGACAGAAAGACACATTTGCGCTCAGCCGGTGCAGACAAAAGCTCTTGCGCCGCAACGCTCTGGTAGCCCAGCGTCGAAAGGTGACGCAGCACGTTTTCAAACTGTCCAACGTCATCGCGCTCGACGGCATGGAAATAGATTGCCAAATGGTTCGGCAGGGGCTTCAACCCTCCCAACACATGCATGCTTCTGATGAAGCGGAAAACATGCTGCTTTGCGCTCGCCTGCAACATCATCATTCCAACCCGTTCTTGATGGCGATTTTCACGCCAATGCATGGGCTTGTGCCGCCCGCTTCAGTGCGTCTGCACGTCCGCCATTTGCCTTTGTTGTGAGCTCTGCTGACGTGTGTGACGCTGCCATCCATGACGGCTTTGCCCACTTGATCATTGATGCTCTGGACGTCCGCGATCGTCTGTCCACTTACAATTTCCGGGCCATGCCTTGAACAAGTCGTGACTTTCAAGCGTGCGGCATGATTGAGCGCTAAGGCGCTTGTTTTGTTGGTTGAGGACTTTTTGCCGATCGACCAACAATGAGACAATCCAAATGCCTGCAAGGCAGATGGCACGCTCCATCACTTCCCGCCGACGCACGCGGGCGAGTACATCCGAGACTGAGGCATCAGGCGCGTTGGGGCTGTCCAGGCGCGACGGCGCCAGCAAGATTGGCCAAAACGAAACGCGGCGCGAGAACACAATAACGTCGCCACAGGCGGCGTGGGTTGGAGGCAAGGCGATGCAACCATTCCAGGCCGGCGTCCCGCAACCATTTTGGCGCGCGCGAGACACGACCTGTGTGAAAATCAAATGCAGCACCAACACCGATGAGGATCTGGCCAGGCAGCCGGTGCGTGTTTTCCAGCATCCATTGCTCCTGTTTGGGGCAGCCAAGACCGACCCATACAAAGTGCGCGCCTGTTGCCTGTATGCGTTGTGCGGCCGTCCGCTTTTCATCTGGCGTTAGTGCCCGGAAGGGCGGGCATTCTGTGCCGACGATGTTTACGCCTGGGTAGGCGGCGCGCATGCGCTCGGCAAGATCGTCGGCCACGCCCTCGGCACCTCCATAGAAATAGTGTGTCCATCCCTTTTCGGCTGACTGCGCCATCACCTTGAGCATCAATTCAGGGCCGCAGACCTGGCGCATCTCGCGATGTCCCTTAAGCCGCCCCACAAGCGCGACCGGTTTCCCATCGGCAACCACCATGCCCGCCTGGCGCAGCGCGTCCGCATGCTGGGTGCTGTCAACCGCCCGCATGAGCGAATGAACATCACACACCGCGACGAACTGCGAGGCGCGCCGGTTAACCCAACGCTCCAGGATGTGCAGCGCTTCATCCATTGTAATGGCGCTGATCGGCTGGCCGAGAATGTCGACGGTGGCGTGATTGCGCGAGGCTGTTTCGCTGGGAGTGGAGGGTTGATAATGTGTTTCGGCTGCGATGCTCATGGCGGCGTGCTCCTGGCGGTGCGCTGGCGGTGGGTGCCAGCGACCGTTGAGCAATCGCGGTGCCATGCGATCTTGCGATTATGAATCTATGGTGGAGTTTGAAACAGGTGGGGCCGGGCGCACTGCCTCATTTCGCGCCGTGCTAAAATTTGGCGCAGGGCGACCCTGGGACAACCGTTAACAAAGGGCGCGCGCGAACCCACTTGAAACCTGCGATTTTCAGGCCAAAGTGCGAGCCCGTGTTTAATGGTCTGTCAGCCGGCGTAAACGCATTGTTAGGCTTGTCCAGGTTCGCGTGTTTTGGCCTATTAACGGGCTTGGGCATGGCAACGAAGTGCGGGTGATTGCGAGGGCAACGGCGATATGGGCTATTGCGACCGTGGTTTGGCGTGATCGAAGTGTCTCAAATTGTGCCACCGTTTCGGCTTGAATGGTCCAGGCGTGGACCATTTTCAACAAGCGAGGGCAGCATTGCTCATCTCGGCTTCGCCCGCTCTATGGTGATGGCGGTGCGGTGCGTGCATCACAGGCGATGAGCACCACTGCTTTCACGCTGTAACAGAATGAAACACGCTGAACGTTGTCGTATACGTTTCATCAATGACTTTGCCAGATCGGTCTGTGTGTCGACGGTTTGCCTTGTTGGATGGCAGGGGCCTTGGCACGCGACATGAAATCTCCCTCCGCAAACACCGTAATGAGGCCAGCGATGCGATGGGCATCCGCGGCCGTGTTTGGAGGACAAAGCCGAAGCGCACTGACGAGGCGTCGAACTGGTTGGATCTCGGCGTCCAGCGGGTGGATGTTTCCGTGCCACCGCACGAACCGGCAGACAGCCACGGCCGGCGGGGTGCCTCAGCAGACCGCGGTCATGCCGGGCCGAAGGTGCTTGGCGCTCCGATGGTTGCAGACATGTTCCGCCGCGCTGGGCCCACGGCCTCTCCTGGCGAAGACGCACCGGTGCGCGATCCGGCGCGGGCGTCGACGGTCTCGCACCGGGTGGCGTTCGATCTGTTCATCCTGGTTGAACTGGCACTGGTCGTGGCACTTGGTGTCGTGACAAAGGTCATCTGGGTGGACGGTTACCTCGACTCTCCCGAACCACTGACCAAATACCTCCCCGCGTTTGTCGTGGTCGCACCACTGCTGTTTATCATCTTTCGCGATCAGGGACTTTACGAAGCCGAAGCCAACAATGCTCCGCCGCTCAGGGTCGGTAAAATTCCCTTCTCGATCCTGCTGGCATTCCTGCTGCTGATCGCGGCGGGATTTCTTGTGCGCATCGCCAACGATTATTCTCGCGGCTGGATGATCGTCTGGTTTGCTGCAAGCTGCTTTGGCGTGCTGGCATTGCGGACCGGTGCCTACGCACTGTTTCGCAGGATGTCGAAGGCTGGGGCTTTCGTGCAGCGCGTCGCGGTCGTGGGAGACGAAGCCGCCGCGCAGGCATTTGTTGCGCAGCTGGCCAAGTCAAACCCTGGCGTTCAGTTGGTCTTCACGCTTCAGCCACAAGCAACTTTGCAGGCTGAAAATGACCTCAAAAGACTGATATCGCTCGGGTTGTCGGATGGCGTGGATCGTATTTTTATCCTCCAGAACAGCATTTCGTGCACAGACGTGGCGGATCGTCAGATCGCGGAAAGTCAGCCCGACAACACGGACACTGGGCAGCGACTTAATCTCTCGATGCTGTTGGAGGCTCTCAGCGCCCTGCCCGTGTCGATCAGCCTCATAACCCAGCCGCTGGCGCCGGGTCTGCCGATCCATGGCATCACGCGCCACGGGGACCGCGCCTTCGTCGACCTTCAGCGCCGTCCCATCACCGATCATGGCGTTTGGTTGAAAGCAGCGGAGGATTATTCTCTCGGCGCGCTCGCCATGGTGCTGTTCGCGCCGGTGTTCTTCATCGTCGCACTCGCAATCAAGCTGGAGACGCCGGGTCCCGTTTTCTTCAAGCAGCGCCGCCACGGCTACAATCACAAGATCATCACCGTCTGGAAGTTCCGCACGATGCGCGTGCTGGAGGACGGCCCGGTCATCAAGCAGGCGACGCGCAATGATGATCGGGTGACGCGTGTTGGCGCATTCCTGCGCAAGACGAGCCTTGATGAACTGCCGCAGCTCATCAACGTGCTGCGCGGAGAGATGTCGCTCGTCGGCCCGCGCCCCCATGCCCTTGCACACAACGAGATGTACGCGGCGATGCTGCGGCGGTACGCCAATCGGCACAGGGTCAAGCCGGGCATCACGGGTTGGGCTCAGATCCATGGGTTCCGCGGACCGACCGATGACCCGGAGCTGATGCGCCGGCGGGTGGAACTCGATCTTGAGTACATCGAACGCTGGTCGATCTGGCTGGACCTGCGCATCCTCATCGCCACGCCAATCTACGGCTTCGTCGGTCGCAACGCATTCTGAAGCCTTGGCCGCAAATGGTGCGGTGCCGGTGGCCATACCGCGCCGCCGGTCATCCGGTCACGGCGCCTTTCATCCATACTGAACGCGGCGCTGCAAACCTTCTGGATGCGCCCTGCGTTAGACCTGTCATGGAGGCGACCATGGCAGGTTCTGGCGCGCGGCGCGCGATACACATCGTCTGGTTCAAGCGCGATTTGCGCGTGGAGGACCATCGGCCGTTGGCCCTGGCGAGCGCGCGCGGGCCCGTCATGCCGCTGTACGTGGTTGAGCCCGATCTCTGGCGCCAGCCCGACGCTGCGCTGCGCCACTGGGCGTTCATTGCTGAGTGTCTGAATGAATTGCGCCATGACCTCGCCCGGCTAGGCCAGCCGCTCGTGATGCGCTTCGGGGCTGTGCCCGACGTGCTGAGCGACCTGGCTGCTCAGTTTCAGATCGATGGTCTGTGGTCCCACCAGGAGACGGGCAACGGGTGGTCGTTTCAGCGCGACAAAGCCGTCAAGGCTTGGGCACGCTCGCACGGTGTGGTGTGGAGCGAAATTCCGCAGCACGGCGTCATCCGTGGCTTGAGCAACCGCGATGGCTGGGCGCGTGCCTGGGACCGGCAGATGGGCGAGCCGATCACGCCTGCGCTGGATGCGTTGACGCCATTGTCGGCGCATCCGGACTGCGGTGACCACGTCGACCCGGGCGCCATTCCAACATCCGCCGAATTGGCCGACCGTCTGAACCTGGCACGTGATGACTGCCCTGACCGTCAGCCGGGCGGCCGTGCGGCGGGGCGTGATCTGTTGCGCTCCTTCCTGCACGAGCGTGGACGGGATTATCGGCGCGAGATGTCATCTCCTCTGGAGGGGGCGCACAGCTGCTCGCGTCTGTCGCCCCACCTCGCGTTCGGCACGCTTTCCATGCGTGAGATTGCCCAGACGACGTGGGCGCGCCAGCGTGCGCTGAAGCACGAGGCCGGCGAACTCGGCGTGGAGCAGAAAGAGCGCAAGGCGGCGATTAGTGCGTGGCGCGGGTCGATGGTGTCCTTCACCGGCCGTCTGCATTGGCATTGTCACTTTATGCAGAAGCTGGAGAGCGAGCCGCGCCTGGAATTCCAGGAATTGCACCGGCACTACATCGGGCTGCGGCACGGCGCGAACATGGTGGACGTGGCGGGGCACGCAGCAGCAGGGCTCGCGCAAGCCGACACGGATCATCCCCCGGAACGGCACCCCGCTGAACGCTTAAGCGCAGCAACCCGGCTTGAGGCCTACTGCGCGGGCGAAACGGGGTTTCCGTTCGTTGATGCGTGCTTGCGCTCCCTGGCAGCAACCGGGTGGATCAATTTCCGCATGCGGGCGATGTTGATGGCGTTTGCGAGCTACCACCTTTGGCTCCATTGGCGTAACAGCGGGCTGCACCTCGCGCGCGTGTTCACTGATTATGAGCCGGGGATCCACTGGTCCCAGTCTCAAATGCAATCGGGCACCACGGGTATCAACACGCCGCGAATCTATAACCCCGTAAAGCAGGGCCACGACCAGGATCCAGAGGGGCAGTTTGTGCGCACCTGGGTGCCCGAACTGGCGGCGCTGCCCGGCGGCGCAATCCACGAGCCCTGGCGCAACGATGCCGGGCGGGCCCTGCTTGGGCGGGTCTACCCGGATCGGATCGTGGACCACGAAGCGGCAGCCCGCCACGCACGCACGGCGATCTGGCAGGTCCGGCGCACGGAGGGTTACCGCGACGAGGCCAACCGCATTCAGGAGCGCCACGGCTCACGCAAGTCCGGCGTCGCGAACCGCGGTCAGCGCGGAACGGCGCGCCGTCCGTCGGGCGCGAGCAGCCGCGGCCGCGCTGCCGCGTCGGGCGGATCAGCCGCAGGGCGGCCCACGGCGCGAACGGCAAAGGCAAAGAGAATCGACGCTTCGGCTCCCGGCGATCAATTTTCCCTCGACATCGAGTGACGCCCCGTGCGTCCGGCGCCTGTGCGATGCAACCGACAGGACGCTGGCCACGTAACCTCCGGTGAGAATGTGACGGCACAGTTGGCGCCGGGTCGGCGTTGACGGCCGTGAAAGTGTGCGACACCTTCACAGGTTGACAGCTATGATTGTAAGCTCGGCGCGACACGCGAGGGCTGGTGCTCTCGTTCACTGGGACCATAGGGCGACGCAGGGAGCAGCCACCGTGGTGACATCTGCGTGCGCGCGCACTGATTACGACGTTGTTCTGGTTGGCGCCGGGTTGGCCAACTGTCTGATCGCGCATCGCTTGAAGCAGGCCGTGCCGGGCATCTCCATTGCGCTTGTGGAGCGTGCGACCCGCGTCGGCGGCGATGCCACGTGGTCATTCCACGAGACGGACGTCACCGCGCAGCAGGATGCATGGCTTGCAGACCTTGTGGTCTACCGCTGGCCAGCACAGGTCGTCCGTTACCCGGCTTACGAGCGCCAGATCGACGTTGGCTACCGGACGATCACATCACAGCACATGGATCGATCGATGCGGGATCTGCTGGGGCGCGACCTGCGCCTTGGGACCGAGGTCCGTGATGTCGGGGCGGATGGCGTGCGGCTTGGCGATGGCACCGGCCTCACGGCGCGGTGCGTCATTGACGGGCGCGGTGCCGGCGCGATGAGCGAACTCTCGCTGGGGTTCCAGAAGTTTGTCGGGCTCGTCTTTGAAACCGAGGAGCCCCATGGCGAGACGCTCCCGGTCATCATGGATGCCACCGTCGACCAGATCGACGGATACCGCTTCGTCTACACTTTGCCCTTCACGCCGACGCGCATTCTCGTGGAGGACACATACTACTCCGACACGCCGGACCTGGACACCGACACGCTGGAAGATCGCGTCCTGCGTTATGCGCGCAACAAAGGCTGGTCCGTCGGGCAGAACGTTGTGCACAGTGAAAAGGGCGTCCTGCCCGTGGTGCTCGCCGGCGGTCGTTCGTCGCTTTGGAACGAGACGGGCGGCGCTGGCGGCAAGAGCGGCGTGCGTGCAGGCCTCTTTCACCATACGACAAGCTATTCGCTGCCCTACGCCGTGCGCCTGGCGGACGCTGTCGCCGACGCCGTGGCAGAGCGTGGCCCTGATGCGGGGCTTGCTGCGATCGACGCGGTGACCCGGCGGGTCTCGGCCAAAAGCTGGCGCCATGCTTGGTTCTATCGGATGCTGAACCGACTGCTGTTCGTCGGCGCCGGCACGGGCGAGCGGCGCGCCATCATGGAGCGGTTCTACCGGCTGCCCGAGCCCTTGATATCGCGCTTTTACGCTGGCCAGACCACACCCGTCGACATGGCGCGCATCCTGGTGGGCAAGCCGCCTATCCCCATCCCCCGCGCGGTGACGTGCCTGCCGGAATGGCGTGCACGCCGGCGCCCCAAGTTGCACACAGCCACGCGCCGTTGAGCCTGGTGGCCGACGCTTGAGCAAATTCCAGCACAAGTTTGAACACGAGCAACTCATTGTTTCCAGTGCAGCTTTTGCATCTGACGTTTGCTTGCGAGCTTGGACGCAGGCAGGGAGCAAACGTCAGATGCGCCGCACTCGTGTTC
>CAZGNQ010000014.1:0-18363 GCA_964527285.1 uncultured Hyphomicrobiales bacterium
CACCCGCCACAATCGAAATCGCCCGCACACCACGCAGCACAGAGACAGGAACCAGCACATGGCAACGCTCGCCACATCCTACGCCAGTGCCACCGTGGCCATTTCAGCGGCCGTCACGGCGGCTGCCGTCAGCGCCGCGGCAACAAGCGGAACCGCCTCCACAATTGCTGTATTTCTCCAAGGCTTCGCTGTCGGCGCTGGCCTCATCATCGCCATCGGCGCGCAGAACGCCTTCGTGCTCGCCCAGGGCCTCAAGCGCCAGCACGCCTTCACGGTTGCGACCATCGGCTTTGTTGCTGACGCGACGCTGGTGACCATTGGTGCGGCCGGCGTGGGCACGGTGATCGCTGCCAATCCCACCTGGACGACGATTGCCGCCATCGGGGGCGCTGGCTTCCTGATCGTCTACGGTCTTTTGGCCTTCCGCAGCGCGCTGCGCCCACAGACGCTCGAAGCGCGCAGCGAGGCCGGATCACGGCGTTGGGACGCCGTCGCCACCATGCTGGCCGTCACACTGCTCAACCCACATGTGTATCTCGACACAGTGATCCTCGTAGGCTCCATCGCCGGGCAATACGCCATTGATGCGCGGGCCGTTTTCGCGGCCGGGGCTGTGACGGCCTCGTGCGTCTGGTTCTATGGGCTGGCCTTCGGCGCGCGGGCGCTGGCGCCCGTCTTCGCCAACGCGCGGGCCTGGCAGGCGATGGACGTGACGATCGGCATCGTCATGTGGTCCATCGCGGCAAGTCTGCTGGCTGGCGTCTTGCGCTGAAGCGTTCGCGAACGGTTTTCGACCTACGTCCGCGTGCGCTCCACGATAGCGACCACAACGGCAAAAACCACGTGGCCGACAAGCGCCACCCAGGTGATCTGCGAAAAGCCCAGGAAGGGCGGATTGCCCACCACAAGGTGCGCCACGCCATAGAGCGCGAAAGCCCACAGCGCGACGCCGTAAAGCACGGCTGAAACAGGCCACGGCAGGATGCGCTCAAACGCGGGGCGCCAGAAGAACATCCAGCCGATCGGATAGGCGATGAGCCCGGCGATCACATGGAGCAGATAGCCACCTGGGGCGTAGGCCTGCCCGAAGACAACCTTCCAGGTGCCCGTGGCCAGCGGCACAGGTGCGAGCTTTGAAAAGCCCGCCATGGGGGAAAGGGCTTGACCGTAAAGGTCGAAGGCAACCGTGGCGAGCGCGCCCGCAAGAATGGCCGTCCAGAGCGCACGCGGCCCGATGGCCGGGAACCCCAGGCGTCCCCCGTCGGCGCGCATCGACGGGGATGATGCAGTGTCTGTTGAAGTCATGGGTGTGTCCTCTTGGGTGCGTGCTCATGGGTGTGTGCCTGGATGGAGGCGGTTGTGGCCGTGGACCGGTCCAGAGGAGGCTGTCGAAAGAGGTTGCATGCCGTTCAGGCTTCTCCAGGAATGCGGGTGTCGGCACTGTCTGGGCATGCGGACATTCAGCAGACGGTTTCGCCTGCAGGGCTGGATATGTGCGCAGTCGGACAATGGTGAAGTCGGATCACGCCCACGTGCGATGGCCGCGGGCAAATGTGTGGTGCTGTGATCTGGATGATCAGCGTCACGCCTTCACCCGCGGTGGGACCGGGCGAAGGGGGGAAAGTATCGGGCAGCAAGTGGGCGTGAATTGCGCCTCAATGGTCTCCACCCGGGTCCGGCGGGCTCAGCCGTCAGCGCGAGATGCCCTTGCCCACATCAGCGCATCGTCGAGGCGATCATCGCCCCAGAACAGCTCACCGCCAACCGTGAAGCTGGGCGCCCCGAAGATCCCCTTGCCTTCCGCCTCGCTCACACTGGCCCGCAGGCGTGCCTTGTTTTCAGGCAGGAGGGCGCGCTCCATGACCTCGGCCCAGGCCGATTCATCAATGCCCACGGCAGCGGCGCTGCGCGCCAAAACGTCAGCGTCGGCGATATTTTCTCCGCGCTGAAACTGCGCTTCAAAGACAGCCCTGGTGAATGGCGCCCCATGCCGCCCATCGAGCAGCACCAGCGCAACACGGGCCGCGAGCAGGCTGCTCTGCGGAAAGGTCTCGCCGGCTTCGACATCCGGCCGCCGGAAGGCCAGACCGTATTTCTCCGACCGCCGCTCCATGTCCCGCCACATGTGGGCACCTTTGGCCGGGAAGATGTTGAACGGCGACGTCTCCCAACCGAAGGCCTGCATGATCGGGCCCAGCAGGAACGGCCGCCAGCGGACGGTCACGCCCACCGCTGCGGCCCGCTCATCCATCCGCATGACGGATAGATAGGAGTAGGTGGAGGCAAAATCGAACCAGAAGTCCATGACCGCGCCACCGCTTGCCGGTTGAACTTCGGTCATTCTTGCCTCCCCATGTGCGGCGCGCCGACCGGTCAGAACGGTGTGACGCCCTTGATCTCGACGAAATCCTCAATGCCGAATGCGCCGCTCTCGCGCCCGTTGCCGGACTGCTTGTAACCGCCGAAGGGTGCGTCCCCGCTAAGGCTTTTGCCGTTCACGTGAACGTTGCCGGCCCGCAGGCCACGCGCCATGCGCATCAGACGCTGCGGGTCGGTTCCGCTGACGTAGGAGTCAAGGCCGTAGGGCGTGTCGTTGGCCACAGCCAGCGCCGCCTCGTCGTCGCCTACCTTGAGGATCGACAGCACGGGACCAAAAATCTCCTCGCGCGCGATGGTCATGTCGTTGGTGACGTCGGCAAAGATTGTCGGCTTGCAGTAATATCCGCGGTTGAACCCCTCGGGACGGCCGACGCCGCCGCCGACAAGCCGCGCGCCCTCGTCGATGCCCTTCTGGATCAGATCCTGAACCTTGTTGAACTGCACCTCCGACCCCAGCGGTCCGATATGGCGGCCTTCCTCGCTGGGGGCGCCCACCTTCACCTTCTCCAGCGTCTTTTCCGCCACCTCCACGGCTTCGTCGTAAATGCGCTCCTGCACCAGCATGCGCGTCGGAGCGTTGCAGCTCTGGCCGGTGTTGTTCATGCAGTGCAGCACGCCGATGCGCACCGCGCGCTCAACGTCGGCATCGTCGAGGATGATGTTGGGAGATTTCCCGCCAAGCTCCTGCGCCACGCGCTTGATGGTCGGCGCAGACTCTTGCGCAACCGAGATGCCTGCGCGGGTCGAGCCGGTGAACGACATCATGTCGATATCGTCGTGGCGGGACATGGCAACGCCACAGTCCGGTCCGTTTCCGTTGATCAAGTTGAAGACGCCCGCCGGCAGCCCGACCTCGTCGACCAACTCGGCAAAGATGTATCCCGACAGCGGCGCGATCTCACTGGGCTTGAGCACCACGGTGCAGCCCACACCGAGCGCCGGCGCGACCTTCAGCGAGATCTGGTTCATCGGCCAGTTCCAAGGCGTGATCAGTCCGCACACGCCGATGGGCTCGCGCCAGACCCAGTCGCCCGAGGGCTGCAGCACCTCTTCAAATGTGTATTCCTTCAGCGCCTTGATGGCCGAGCGCATGTTGTCCGCGCCGGAAGCCGCCTGGGCCGACTTCGCCATGGAGATCGGTGCGCCCATTTCCAGGGAGATCGCGGCGGCGATCTCATCGGAGCGGCGCTCATAGGCGGCCACCAGCGCTTCGAGCATCTCAATGCGCTCGGCAAGTGGCGTAGCGGCGAACTTCGGAAACGCCGCGCGGGCGGCTGCCACCGCACGGTCAACATCGTCCGTGCCTGCAAGCGCGATGCGTGCAACTGCGGTCTCATCGGCCGGGTTGATCACATCAAGACGCTCACCGCTCAAGGGCTCCACCCAGGCGCCGTTGACGTAGAAAAGGCTCTTGTCCAGCATCGCGGTTTGCTCCCAACCGTTTGTTTCCGGCGACCGGCCCATCGCGCAATCCGCTGCGAGCGCGCGCGTGACGTCCGCCAACACATCACCCCACCACACACGGTGGGCGAGAGGTTCGACATGACGACCGACCTGCCACAGCCGATCCGGCTTGAGAACTACCAGCCGCCGTCGTTTCTGGTGGACACGGTGGACCTGACAGTGCGCCTGCATGCGACATCGACGCGGGTCACCTGCCGGCTGGCCGTGCGGCCGAACCCGCTGCGCGCACAGACGATGCCGGCGGTCAGTGGTGACAGTGCACCGGCGGACGGCCCGCTCGCCGGCGGCCACGCGCTGGTGCTGGATGGTGAGGACTTGCGCCTTGAGGGCGTGGAGCTGAACGGCACCGCGCTTGGCGACGGGGACTACACCTACGCCGGCGACAAGCTGACCATCCAGAACCCGCCCGACAAACCTTTCACAATCACCACGCACACCACCTGCGATCCCGAAAGCAACACGCAGCTTTCGGGGCTTTATCGCTCCGGAGGCATCTTCTGTACGCAATGCGAGGCGGAGGGCTTCCGGCGCTTCGCCTTCATGCTGGACCGGCCTGACGTCCTTGCGATCTACACCACACGCATCGAGGCCGACGCCGCCGAAGCGCCTGTGCTGCTGGCCAACGGCAATCCGGTCGACAGCGGCGTCGACGAGACGGCGGGCACGCACTTCGCCGTGTGGCACGATCCGCATCCCAAGCCCGCCTACCTGTTCGCACTGGTGGGTGGTGAGCTGGCGTGCGTGCGCGACACGTTCACCACGGCCAGCGGGCGCGTTGTGGAATTGCGGATCTATGTGGAGCCCGGCAAGGAAGGCCAGTGTGGCTGGGCAATGGACAGCCTCAAGCGCTCAATGCGTTGGGACGAGACGCGCTTCGGACGGGAATACGATCTCGACATCTTCATGATCGTCGCCGTGTCGGACTTTAATATGGGGGCGATGGAGAATAAGGGCCTCAACATCTTCAATGACAAACTGATCCTTGCCACGCCCGACACCGCGACCGATGCCAATTACGAAGCGATCGAGAGCGTAGTCGCGCATGAATATTTCCACAACTGGACGGGCAACCGCATCACCTGCCGCGACTGGTTCCAGCTCTGTCTCAAGCAAGGGCTGACCGTCTTCCGTGACCAGGAGTTCTCCAGCGACGAGCGCGCGCGCGACGTGCAGCGCATCGCCGATGTGATGGCCCTGCGCGCGGTCCAGTTTCCCGAGGACGCAGGCCCGCTGGCCCACCCGGTGCGCCCGGAACAGTTCATCGAGATCAATAACTTCTATACGGCCACCGTCTACGTGAAGGGGGCCGAGTTGTGCCGCATGCTCTTCACGATGGCCGGGCGTGACGGGTTTCGCTCTGCGCTCGACCTCTACTTTGAGCGCCACGATGGCGAGGCCGCGACAGTGGAGGATTTTCTCGCCTGCTTCCGCGACACATGCGCCATCGACACCGCGCATTTCCTGGACTGGTACCGCCAGGCCGGCACGCCACGTGTTGACGTTGAACGCGGGCGCAGCGGCGACGGCAAGGACCTGACGTTGACACTGAGCCAGTCAACGCCTGCCACACCGGGCGAGACAGAGAAAAAATCATTGCCCATCCCCGTGCTCTTCGGGCTGGTCGATCCAAACGGGGACGCCACGGCGGTTGCTTCGGCACTTGCGGGCGCCACGGTTGCGGACATCGACCTGCCCAGGCGCACCGGCGAAGAAGCGCCCCATACGCCGGCAGATGGTGCGCCGGTGGACGCCACGCGCATGTCCAGCATCTCGCCCTGCGCGGATGGTGCTCTGCTCGTGCTGCGAACGGGCGCGGCGCGGGTCACATTGCCCGGCGCGCCCAGAAGTGCCGTACCATCACTGCTGCGGACGTTTTCCGCCCCGGTGAAACTTTCCACCGATTTGAGTGACGATGATCTCACGCAACTCACCGGCCACGACAGCGACAGCTTCAACCGCTGGGAGGCGGCGCAGACGGTGGCCAAGCGCCTTCTGCTGAACGCCGTCGCATCCCGTCATCGCGCCGATGCGCCGTTGCCGGCCGCCGACAAACTGGCCGACGCCATCGGGCGGACCCTGGACGACACCTCGCTTTCAGATGCCTTCAAGGCCCTGATGCTGGCGCTTCCCGGCCTCGCCACCATCATCCAGGAAATCGGTGCCGACGTTGATCCCGATGCCGTCGCCGATGCGCGCCGCGCCTTTGCCCTGCACATCGCCGCCGCCCTGAGCGACCGGCTCTCAGCGATCACCCAAAACCGCGTGCCCAAAGAGCCCTATCGCCCCGATGCTGCGGCGGTTGGCCAACGCGCGCTGGTCAACGCAGCGCTCGGCCTGCAAGCGCTGCCGGAGACGCAAGAAGCGTTTGATCGTGCCGCGCACCATTATCACAGCGCGACAAACATGACGGACCGCTACGCCGCGCTGGCGGCCACCGGGCATTTTTCTCCCGACATGCGTCAACCGCTGCTGGATGACGCGCTTGCGCGCTGGCAGGACAATCCCCTGCTGACCGATAAGTGGCTGGCGCTCCAGGCCAGCGCGACGCGCGACGGCGTTCTGGACACCGTCAAGGCGCTGACCGGACATCCCACGTTCTCACTGCGCAACCCCAACAAGGTCCGCGCACTGATCGGCACGTTCGCCAACGCCAACCCGGCCGCGTTCCATGCAGCGGACGGCAGCGGCTATGCCTTCGTCGCTGAGCAGATCGTGGCGCTCGACAACATCAACACACAGGTCGCGGCCCGTCTCGCCAACGCATTCGGCACGTGGCGAATGATGGAGGCCGGACGCCGCGCCCATGCCCAGGCCGCGCTGGAGCGCATCGCCGCCAAGCCGGCGTTGTCGAAGGACGTGCAGGAGATGGTGGGCCGTATGCTGGCGTGAGCCTGGCGCCATGCCCGATCGGCGGCGCCGCTCAGCCAGGGCCGCGCCGCCGCATCCCTCTGCGCAGACGGCGCACGATGCGCGCACGCAGGCGCTGTGACAGGTAAGGCGCAAGTTCCGTTGCGGTGTTGGCCATGGTTCGCCTTGCGGTGTTGTCGACCTCAAGCAGCGCATCGAACGCGGTGCGCAATTCGCCATCATCGACCGGGTCGGCACGCATCGCCTCGCCGACCCGACGAAACGCGGCACGCCGTGCCCTGCGATTGGCACGGATGTCGGCCCGTCGTCGATCGAGGATCGCTTCAACGCGCTTGCGGTCGGCGTCTGCCACATCCTCCAGCACGATCCTGCGCAAGTGGTCGTAGCCGTGGGGACCGTGGCGTTCGAAACCGCCGCGCCGCAACATTTGACCGGCGATGAAGCCGACCACGACGAGATTGAGCGCCAGCGAGACGGTTGCCACCGCCCAGAGCCAGCGGCGGCGCTGCGGCTGGGCTGCGTCTTGAGGCTGTGCACCAGACGACGCTTGGTCGGGGTCAGGAGCCGAATTGGCGGGCGCCGTGTTCGTCATCTCACATGAACTCCTGCGGGCCGCCGGTCAGCGCGTCCCAGATCTCGTCTTCGTAGAGCCCGAAGCCCGGGTCACCGGTCAGCGGGTCATCGGCCATGGACTGGGCCACGGAAATGATGGGTTGTGCAGGTCCGAGCAGGGAGGGCACGTAGCCAAGCGCGAAGCCAAGCCCCAGAGCACAGACAAGCACGGCCGCCATGCGGACCTGCTCCGCCTTGCGGATCACACGGTCACGACCGGGCACCGGCCTGGGCTGGGCCGCAGCATCCCGCCGCCGTGGCACAACCGGCGGCAGCGGTTGATCGCGGTCGCTGGCCGCCTCGTGGCCGGCCACCACCGTCGGTCCGGGTCGCGTGCCGCTTCGGATGCGCGCGAGGGCCCCGGCCGCAATGCGCGCGGCGCGTGCAGCGTCTTCATCCTCAACGTCGCGATGGCGCGCGGTTGCCTGCATTGCCGCGTCCAGGCGCTCTGCATCGGCCAGCGCCGCAGCGATGTCAGTGTCGCTCAGGCGCGCAGCCGCCATGGCCGCGGCGTCCTCGGCCGTGTGTCGCGAAGCGTCAGCCCCATAAGCCTCGATCAGCGCGATCAGCCGTTTTTTATCTTCATTCATCATCGGTGCAGCCTTGCCGCCCCCATCCCCGAAACGTCATGCCACGTTGCGTAAAGTACAACCCGCTTGCCACCGCTGCGGGCATACGGGTCCGTCGGAAGGTCAAGCATTGAAATAATCCTCCCAAACCGTCTGCAATGCGCCCTTCAGTTTGCGCCGACCCCGCGCGAGCAGCGATTCTGCGGCCTCGATCGAAAGTTCCATCCGCTCGGCCAACTCGGCCTGCGAGCATCCCTCAAGATGAAAAAGACTGATCGCCTCTCGCTGGCGGGGTGGCAGCTCTGCGATGCACGAGCGCATGACCCGCGCCAGATCTTTTTCCTCCAGAGCGCTGGCCTGATCATCGTCAGCCGCCAGCGCCTCAAGAGCGGCTTCGCTGTGGTCCTTGCGCCTGCGCAGACGGTCGAGACAGAGGTTCCGCGTCACGCGGTGGAGCCATGGCGCGAGGCCATCATCACCGATCTCAAGCCGGCGACCGTGATGCCAGAGCCGCACGAACGCCTCCTGAACCACATCCTCCGCTTCGCCTTCAGACCCGACCATGCGCTGAGCAACAGCCATGAGCCGCGGCGAATAGGTCTCCACGATCTGAACAAACGCCAGTTCATCCCCTGACAGCGCCGCGCGCAGCCGGGACTGATCGGCGTGCTGTGCCGCAGTTTCCACCCCGCTTATCTCCCGGCTATCGTCAGGCGGATCACGGAGCGCCAGTTGGATCGCGCTGGCTGGCAATGCACCAATGCCCCTTACAAGGTCAGAGCACCCGCCGGATGGTCGTGCGCTGCGCACAGTCGTGCATCATGCACGATCGACCCGGCGGATCGCCAGCGATGGTGCCACCCTGGCGCGGGCGGACCATCGCTTTGACACAGGTTACTCCGCGGAGGCGCCATCCGTCACGTCGTCGTCCAGCGTCTCAACCGGCGCGGCTTCACGCACCTCTTCGTCGCGGTCGTATCCGTCGCGACCACTGCCACGACGACCGCCGCGGCCACGTCCACGGCCTTCACCGCGCATCAGCGCATGGCGCATCCGGCGGGGCATCTCATCACCCTCGATCACGCCGTTGTCGTCGAGATCGAGCATGCGGAACCGCCGCTCGACAGACTTCTCGAACTCCTCGGCCGTCACGACGCCGTCGGCGTTGTCGTCAAAGCGTCGGATCATGCGCTTGGCCATCCGATCAATGCGTGCACGCCGGCGTGCGATGATGCCTTCAGAGATCTCGGCCTCGGTCACCGTGCCATCGCTGTTGCGATCGAATTCCTTGAAGCGTTCGCCGCGCGCTGTCTTGACCTCGTCGCGTTCGAGACGATTGTCGTTGTTGGCATCAGCGCGGCGAAGCATGTCGCCCATACGCCCGCGCATGCCGTATTCGCCACGGTGACCGCCCCGACCGTGATGCCAGCCACCGCCGTGGTGGCCGCGATGCCAGCCGCCGTGGCCGCCCTGACCACCGAATGCAAACGATGCCGCGGCGCCAGCGCCGATGAGTCCGGCGCCGACAACAACCGCGCCAATGGCTTTATAAATCTTCATGGTGAACTCCCGTTTGATGTGCGGCGGGCTCTGGCTGACCGATCGAAAACCGGTGTTGTCCCGACGTCTGCCCCATCAACGCATCGGCGCGGTCGCATCCGTCGCGGAACATTCAAGGCAATTTCGGGGCACATGCCACAGGCGCTCAAGCCGCCCGAGCGCAGGCGCGGTCGGCCGCGCTATCGCAGCAGCGGGAAGGTGACAGCGACGCGTAGGCCAGGCGCATTGTCTTCCAGCGCAATGCGGGCCGCGTGCAGCTTGGCGATTGCGCTGACCAGAGACAGACCAAGTCCGCTGCCTGGCGCCGTGCGGCTTTCATCCAGACGCACGAAACGCTCCAACACACGGCTGCGCTGCTCGGGTGCAATGCCAGGGCCTCTGTCGGCAACGCAGACCGTCGCCTCTTTGCCATCGCGCGCAACGCTCAGCTCCACCGTGACCGGGCCAGAACCATCGCCAGCCAGCCCATACTTCAGGGCGTTGTCGAGGAGGTTGGAGATCATTTGCGTGAGGAGTGGACCGTTCCCGCGGACCATCGCACTGGGCACCACGCTGACGTCAAACCGTGCGCCGGCGTCCTCAGCCATGGGCTCATAAAATTCCGCGATGGTCTGCACGAGCTCACTGAGGTCCAGCGGTTCGGTTTCCAGTTGGGCGGCACCGGCTTCCAGGCGCGCGATGTTCAACAGGGCGTTGAAGGTCAACATCATTCTGTCGGCGTCTTCGACGACCTCGCTCAGCACGTTGCGCAGGTGCGGCACGGCTTCCTCTAGAGGCGCGCCCGGCGCGACCACGACGTCTGCTTCGGCCCCCGGCTGCCCGCCTGCCACGGATTGGGTGTGCGCCCGCTCGGCGGCGGTGCCGCGAGGCGCCGTTTCGCGCAGTGCCGCCTCGGCTCGTGCCCGCAGCCTGTTGAGCGGCGTCTTGAGATCGTGGGCAATGTTGTCCGACACCTCTCGCACCCGGGCCACCAACGCCTCGATGCGGGTCAGCATTTCGTTCAAACGGGCCGACAGCCGATCCATCTCGTCGTTTGACCCCTTCAGCGGGATCCGTTCCTGCAGTTGGCCATCCATGATCCGGTCGGCAGCATCGGTGATCGTGCGGATGCGGGCGAGCACGGCGCGGCTGGCCAGAGCGCCGGCGATCATCCCGAGCGCGGCCATGACGGCGAGGCCGGCCAGCATGAGGCGCTTTGCGTGCTCCACAAACGCGCGTTGATCGTCGATGTCGCGCCCGACCAGAAGTGCGCCGCCGGTTTCAATCGGTATGACGATGCCAACGGCAAGGCGTGAGACGATCCGGCGCGGTTTCTCGCCGTGCGCGTTTTGAGTTGCCTCCCCGTTTCCAGGCGCGCTTCCCGCCCCGAGCGGCGCGCCATCAGCACTGCGCGACGCACCGGCAACCTGGTCGGGCTGACCGACGTCACGCGGCACGCGACCACCCGACAGCAGCCCTTCGCCGGTGGTGCTCTGCGGCGCTGAAAACCGATGGACGGGGCGCTCGTACTCGAACACCTTGCCGCGCGGACCACCGTCGCGAAATTTGGGAAAGGCATTGAGGTTGCCAGCCAGCCGCCTGTTGCGACCATCGACGAGGAGATAAAGTCCATTGCCGGGGGTGGCCGCCCGCTCGCTGACGGCCCGGCGGAGCAACGGCATGCCGCCCAGTGCAAACTGTTCGCGCAGTCCGGTCACTTCAGAGGCGAGCGTCTGCACCACCTGGGCAGTGAGCAGGTCGTTGGCCCGCCAGAAAAATGCGCCGACAAGCAGCGCGCACGCCAGCGCAAACGTCGCAACGTAAATGAGGGTCAGCCGGAAAACGGTCGTATGGATGAGGCTGAAGAACACGTGAGCTTGCGCAAACCTCTCAAACACCCCTGGGCTGCGTCAGCGCATCTGACGGCGGCCGCGCAAAGCTTGAAATGGTCGCACCGCAGGGGCGCGCCCAAGGCGGTGACGTCAGCCGCGCACCGGGCGCAGCTCTACGACTGTGGGTTTGCGCTGATCATGTAGCCGGCGCCGCGGATGGTGTGGAGCAGCGGATACTCAAAGCCCTTGTCGATCTTCGAGCGCAGCCGTGACACGTGCACATCAATCACGTTGGTTTGCGGATCGAAGTGAAAATCCCACACGTGTTCCAGCAGCATGGTCCGCGTGACGACCTGATCGGCGTTCTGCATGAGGTATTCGAGCAACCGGTATTCCCGCGGCAGCAACGGCAGCGTCTGCCCACCGCGCGACACCTTGTGGGCCAGCCGGTCCATCACCAGGTCGCCCACCGCATAGCTTGTCTGCGCCTCTTCTGGCGTCACACGCCGTGCCAACGCTTCAATGCGCGCCAGCAGTTCGCTGAACGCGTAGGGCTTTGCGAGATAGTCATCGCCGCCGGCGCGCAGCCCCTTCACGCGGTCGTCCACCGCGCCGAGCGCACTCAGGATCAGAACCGGCGTCTGCTTGCCCTCATCGCGCAGCTTCTGGATCACCGCGAGGCCATCCAGCTCTGGCAGCATGCGATCCATCACGAGCACATCATAGTCCTCGCTCTGGGCCTGTTCGAGGCCGCTGATGCCATCGTGCTGAACGTCGACGGCATGCCCGCTTTCCTTCAGCGCCTTTTCCAGGAAGCCCGCAGCCTCCTTGTCGTCCTCAACGATCAACACCCGCATTGGTCTCGCCCTGTATTTCATGGTCGGGGGCCGATGGGCTGCGGCGCGGTCGAAATGCCTTCTCTGCGCCGCCGCGCATCCACCGGTCTGGCCGTGGCCCTCAGGACCTTACCGTCTGTCTGGCGGGACAACCCCACCCACGTCCTCATCTGAGCCCTGTCCTCATCTGAGCATGCCGCGCCGGCGATCAAGCCGCGCGGCCTGCGAACGGGCGGTTCACTGACCGCCCGCCGCAGATCGCAACCCCTGACATGCAGGGTGGGTTCACAAGCTCGGTCAGTTCGAGCGCAACGGAAGCGCCAGGAACCGCTCCTCACCGCGCGCCTTGATGCGCAGCAGGACCGCCTTGCGGCCACGCTCGCGCGCCTGGGCCACGCCACGCTCGACGTCGCGCGCTTCGCTCACCTTTTGACCGGCCACCTCGATGATCACGTCACCGGGCCGCAAGCCCTTCTCCGCGGCCTCGGAATCCGGGTCGATCTTGGAGATGCGCACGCCGTCCTCATCGCTGTCGCCGCGCGGGGCGAGCGTCAGACCAAGCCCTTCCATCTCCATCGGCTCGTCGCTGCGCTGGATGCTGGCGACCTCTGTGCTGCCCGGGAAGGTGCCGAGTTCAACATCAATCTCGCGCTCGTCACCGTCACGCAGAACCGTGACCACTGCCACGCTGCCGGGCGACAGATCCGCAACCTTACGAGCGAGATCGCGCGAGTTCTCAACCTTCCGGCCGTTCACTGCGATGATCGCATCGCCAACGCGCAGCTCGGATTTGGACGCCGGTCCATCTTCCGTCAGCTGCGAGATCAGCGCGCCGTGCGCATCGTCCATGCCGATCGAGGCGCCGATGTCGTCCGTGATCGTCTGGATCTGCACGCCCAGCCAACCGCGCTGCACGGCACCGTTGTTGCGAAGCTGCTCGATCACACGCGATGCCAACGCGGCCGGGACGGCGAAGGCGATGCCAACGTTGCCGCCCGAGGAGCCGGGGCTGTAGATCGCCGTATTGACGCCGATGACGTTGCCGTTGAGGTCAAACGTCGGGCCGCCGGAGTTGCCGCGGTTCACGGCCGCGTCGATCTGCAGGAAATCATAAGGGCCCGAACCAATGCTGCGCGCCTTTGCTGACACGATGCCCGCCGTCACAGTGCCGCCGAGGCCGAACGGATTGCCGACAGCGAGCACCCAGTCGCCGACGCGCATGTTGGTGTTGTCGGAGAAGCTGACGTAATTGAAATCGTTGCGGTCGCCCTTGATTTTCAACAGAGCGAGGTCCGTGCGCGGATCGGTCCCGACCAATTCAGCTTCGTACTGCTCATCCTCGCTGATGCTCAGCTCGATCTTGTTGGCCTTGTCGATCACGTGGTTGTTCGTGACGACATAACCGTCAGCAGAAATGATGAAGCCACTGCCTTGCGCCATGCGGCGGCGCGGAATGGTCGGCAGCCCCTGTTGCCCCCCGAAGCGACGGAAAAACTCATAAAACGGGCTGTCCTCCGGCAGGCCGGGGATCACCGGCACGCCGCGGCGGTTGCTTGTCTGGCTGGCGTTGTCCGCTGTCACGTTGATGCTGACGACGGCGCCCTGAACGCGCTCAACGACGTCGGCAAAGCTGGACGGGGCACCGGGCGGCGGCGCGATCCGCGTTGCGCTGTCCTGCGCGATGGCGGCTGTCGAGCGCGTCAGGGTATCAACGCCGGCGACGCCCATGGCCAGGGCGCCTAAAGCAACGACAGCGATTGCCGCGCGCGACGGCCCGCGGCGCAGGCGTTGGCCCACTGATCGGATTGTAGATGTTTCCATGGTCGTAACCTTATGCATCGTGAAGGAAGGGGTGTTCTGAGACCGGCTTGAACCGCGCGCTTGAGGAAGAGCATAGAGCTATATGGCTGGCACCTGTCGCGTGCAGCGCCGACGTTCGCTTTTTCAGATAGGCCCGGGTCGATTACATGTGCGTTGCACGGCCATTAATTCGTGTTCATCTTATTTTGTGGCGGATCCTGGTCATGGTGTGGCAACGCAAAATGCGGCCGATAACGGTGCAAAATCCTGCGGTGAAATGGGGATTTTTCACCCTCCTGCTGGCTTGCGCTCCGGCACCCACGCTGGGCGCTGACAGGGCGTTCACGGCACCTCACAATGAACTGGGCCGCCTGCACGCGGGCTTGAATGGGCCGCGCACCGAAATGCCGGTCATCAGTGTTGCCGACACGCCTTCAGTGCAGCGCAAATCATTGCACCCGGGCATTTTCCCTCCAGATACGCGGCAACCCGTTCCGTCCTGGCACGCGGAGATCGCCGCGGCTGTCGGGGTGCTGATCAATCCACACGTCGAAGGCATCTGCACCGCATTCTGCATCGCGCCCGATGTGATCGCCACAGCAGGCCACTGCGCTGTGGACCGTCGCGGCACCATCAACCGCGACGGCGTGCAGCGCTTGCGTTTCCTGCGCCGCCCCGGCCCTTCGCATGCGCCTGCACAGCCGGACCGATCAATGCTGAGCGGCGAATTCCGCGCCGGCACCCGGCAGCCGCGCAGTCAACTCCCCATGAGTGGAAGTGACGACTGGATCGTTGCGCGATTGGCATCATCCGCCTGTGGTGACAGCGCCATTCAACTGACAGCCGAGCCCCAAGGCGATCTGGAGCGCACACGCGCGGCGGCTGCGGCTGGGAGGTTGCGGATGCTGGCCTTCCATGCCGACCGTTGGAGCCGCCAGGCACCGGCGCCGCTGTTTTCCGCCCGCTGCAATCCGATACCGCCAGCCCCGGCGCATCTCACCGCGCGGCGTGACCGCCATTTCACGTCCGTGGATGCGATCATATTCCACCGCTGCGACATTGCCGGATTTTCTTCTGGCGGCCCTATGTTTCTGGAAACCGCCGACGGCAGGCTGCACCTCGTTGCGGTCAACAGTGGGACGTATGAGATGCCGCGGACTGTAGCTCGCTGGGAGAACAATGGCAGCGCCGGTTCGACGAACACCTACCGCATCAACGTGGCTGTTCATGCCGGCGTGCTTGCCGACGTCCTCCAGGTCGTTAAGCCGGCTCCGTAATCATACGTCGTCCGTGGTGATCGCCCGTTGGCCACAGCGCGCGCATGAGGCCCGCGATCAGCCCTCTCCAGGCCCGCTGTCATCATTGCGCTCGCGCGTCTCAATGAGCGCTCCGGCCTCCAGCGTGCGGTGCACGGGGCACTTGTCGGCAATCTCCAGAAGCTTGGCGCGCGTCGCCTCGTCCAACGCGCCGCTGAACGCAACCTCACGCTGGAAGCGATCGATCCGACGGGTCTCGCCATCGGCACATCCCTCACAGTCCGTCACGTGCACCTTGTCGTGGCGCACCGTCACGTCGACGCGCTCCACGGGCAGTTTCCTGCGCTCCGCATACATGCGCACGGTCATCGCCGTGCACGCGCCAAGCCCGGCGGCCACAAGATCGTAGGGGCTGGGGCCAGTATCACCGCCGCCATATGAGGTCGGCTCGTCCGCCATCAGCGTGTGGCGGCCCACGGTGATCTGCTGTTGAAAGGGGTTGGCGCGCGTCTCGCGCACCCGCACGGCGCCGTCGCCCGGTGCCGGTTCGCCAGAGGTCGCAGCGCTTGTCGACCGGCTGACATCAGCGTTGCCCGTGGCGTTCTCCACATCCATGTAGCGCTCGGCCCAGGCCGCCAGCACGCGCGCCACGTAGACGGCATCGGACTTGCGGCTGAGCAGGTGATCGGCGCCCTCAAGGGAGACAAAACTCTTGGGGTGCCGCGCGGCAACAAAAATCTCCGTCGCATTCGAGATGCCAACGGTTTCATCCAGCGGCGCATGGAACACGAGCAGTGCGCGCTTCAGGTTGCGGGCGTCCTCGGTCAGTGTCTGCGCGCGCACATCGTCGAGAAAGCTCTTTTTGATGGTGAACGCACGGCCGGCCAGCGTCACGGCCGCCTCGCCATCGCGCTCAATCTGCTCAACGTGGGCATGGAAATTATGGAGCACGTGCTCGGCTGAGCTGGGCGCGGCGATCGTTGCCACAGCCTTGGCTTCGGGAATGTGCTTGGCCGCAGACAGCACCGCGGCACCGCCGAGCGAGTGGCCGACAAGCACAGACGGCGCGCGCCCGTTCTCGCGCATGTCGTCGGCGGCTGCGACGAGATCCTGTACGTTGGAGGAAAAATTGGTGTTTGCGAATTCGCCTTCGCTGGCCCCGATGCCAGTGAAATCAAAACGCAAGACGCCATAGCCCAGCTTGGTCAATTCAGATGAAATCCGCGTGGCCGCGTAGATGTCTTTTGAGCAGGTGAAGCAATGGGCAAAAAGGACGTTGGCGCGCGGCGGCCCGTCCGGCTTGTCGTAAAGTGCTGCAAGGCTTTGGCCGCCGTGGCCGGGGAAAGTCACCTTTTCGCGTGGCATCACCGTCCTCCCATTTGAATGGCGCGGTCGAGGGCCGCAGATGTGATGAGGTGTTCCGTCGCTTTGCGCGCAACGCAAACATTCGTGAGCGGAGTGTCGCCTGCGCCTGCTTCGCCGGCCGGGCCGGCCAGCCAACCGGATCCGGCACAGAGATCGGCCGGCTCAGTCGATACGCGGCGGCACGGCCTGCTCGCGCACCAGCTTCAGAGTGATCGCATCCTCCAACGCCTCGAAACTGGCATCGATGATGTTCGGGCTGACGCCGACCGTAAACCACCGATCGCCCGTGGCGTCGTCCTGGCTTTCCATCAGCACGCGCGTCACCGCGTTGGTCCCCTCGCCGAAAATGCGGACCCGATAGTCAACCAGTGACAGGCTCTGCAGATCAGCATGGTACGGCCCCAGATCCTTGCGCAATGCCTTGTCGAGCGCATTGACCGGGCCATTGCCGCGCGCCACGGACATGATCATCTCCGGCGCGCCGGGGTAGGTGAGTTCAACGATGGCTTCAGAGAAGGTGACAAGGTCACCCACCGCATTGTGGCGGCGTTCCACCCAGACCCGGAAGGACTTGACGGAGAAATAATGCGGGACCTGGCCCAGCGTGCGACGCGCCAGCAGTTCAAATGACGCCGGCGCGGTCTCAAAGGCATACCCGCGTGCCTCGCGCCGCTTTACCTCCTCTAAAAGCCGGGTGAGCGTTGTTTCATGGAGATCGCCACCGAGCCCCATGGCATCGAGCGCGGCCGCGATGTTGGAGCGCCCGGCCTGATCGCCGACCAGCACGCGCCGCCGATTGCCGACCGTCTCCGGCGCGACATGCTCATAGGTTTCAGGATTTTTGATCAATGCCGAAGCGTGAATGCCCGCCTTCGTTGCAAAGGCGCTCTCGCCCACGTAAGGCGCCTGGCGCTGCGACGGACGGTTGAGCATCTCATCCAAACGCCGGCTCAACATGGTCAACTGTTTCAAGGCTTGGGATTCGATGCCAATGTGATATTTCTCCCGCAACGCCGGCTTGAGCAGCAGCGTGGGGATCAGGGTGGTGAGGTTCGCGTTACCGCAACGCTCTCCCAGCCCGTTCAACGTACCCTGGATCTGGCGCACGCCGGCGTCCACGGCGGCGAGAGAATTGGCAACCGCGTTTTCAGTGTCGTTGTGGGCGTGGATGCCCAGACGCGCACCGATATCCTCCCCAGGGAAAGCCGCGATCACCTCTGTGACAATCGCATGCACCTCGTCCGGCAATGTCCCGCCGTTCGTATCGCAAAGAACAACCCACCTTGCGCCGCACGCAAGTGCTGTGCGCACGCAATCGATGGCATAAGTCGGGTTGGACTTATAGCCATCAAAGAAGTGCTCGCAGTCGATGATGGTCTCCCGGCCGGCCTCCACCATCGCCTCGACGGACTGCCCGATCGACGATAAATTTTCCTCGTTCGTGATCCCCAAGGCCACGTCGACGTGGAAATCCCATGCCTTGGCCACAAGACAAACGGCGTCGGCCTGGGCTGCCAGCGTGCCCCGCAGGCCAGGATCATTCTCCACGGAACGGCCGGCACGCTTCGTCATGCCGAAGGCGGCAAGCCTGGAGGATCGTAACGCAGGGCGTGCGGCAAAAAACTCCGTGTCGGTCGGGTTGGCACCCGGATAGCCTCCTTCGATGTAATCGACGCCCAACGCATCGAGCATGGCGGCGATGGCACGCTTGTCAGAGATGGAAAAATCAACACCATCGGTCTGAGCGCCATCGCGCAATGTGGTGTCGTACAGATAGAGCCGTTCCGTCGTCATGGGGAGCGTCTTTTCGTTCTGCGCCGGCATCGCGCGGCCAGCGTGCGCA
>CAZGNQ010000014.1:18463-26288 GCA_964527285.1 uncultured Hyphomicrobiales bacterium
GTCAGGCAAGCTCCCATGTCGTTCCGTCGGCACCGTCCTTGATCGCAACGCCCATGGCCGCCAGCGTGTCCCTGATCCGATCCGCCTCGGCAAAATCCTTCGCCGCGCGGGCCGCTTTGCGCTGCGCGATCAGCTCCTCCACCTGGTCCGGATCCACCGCAGAGCGATCGGACCGCATGGCCTTCCAGGCCTCATGGGTCATGGAGAACAATCCCATCAAGCGTCCGGTGTGCAGCAGCCGCTGGCGCGCGGCACCATCGCCGTGTGCCGCTGCCTGGCGCAGCGCATGGAGCACGGCGATCGCGCGCGGTGTGTTGAGATCATCGCACAACGCCGCCAACGCCTCGTCATCAATGTTCTCGGTGGGCGCATCGTCGGCTGCTTCCAGATCCGCCTCGTTGGGCTGTGCAGCGTCATAGAACGCTGTCATCGCGCGCATCGCATCGGCGGTGTTCTTTTCCGTCCAATTGATCGGCTGGCGGTACTGCGTGGAGAGCATGGCAAGGCGCAAGGCATCGCCCGGCCATTCTGCCACCAGATCCTGGATGGTGATGAAGTTGCCGAGGCTCTTTGACATTTTCTCCCCCTCCACCTGGAGGAAGCCGTTGTGCATCCACACACGCGCCATCTGCGGCGCACCGGTGGCCGCACACGTTTGGGCCAGTTCGTTCTCATGGTGGGGAAAGGCCAGATCAACGCCGCCGCCGTGAATGTCGAACACATCGCCCAGATGCCGGCCCGCCATGGCAGAGCACTCGATGTGCCAGCCGGGCCGGCCCGGCACATTGATCCCGCACGGTGAAGGCCAGCCTGGCTCACCATCCTTGGAGGGCTTCCAGAGAACGAAATCCATCGGATCACGCTTGTAAGGCGCCACCTCGACCCGGGCACCGGCCCGCATTTCCTCAACACTGCGGTTGGACAACGCACCGTAAGCGCTGAATGAGCCAACCTCGAACAGCACATGGTCGCTCGCCACGTAAGCATGCCCCTGGGCCACCAACCGCTCAATCAGCGCGCACATCTCCTGGATATGTCCGGTGGCGCGCGGCTCGACGCTCGGGGGGAGCACGCCGAGCGCTGCGATGTCGGCGTGAAACTGCGCAATGGTCTTGGATGTGACCGCGTCAATGGTCAGTCCATCGCGTGCCGCACGTGCGTTGATCTTATCATCCACGTCCGTGATGTTGCGCACATAGGTGACGTGATCTGCGCCGTAGATCTGCCGCAGCAGGCGGAAAAGCATGTCGAAAACGATGATCGGACGCGCATTGCCGATATGGGCGAGATCATAGACCGTCGGACCGCACACATACATCCGCACGTTTGCAGGATCGAGCGGTTCAAACAGCGCCTTTTCACGGCGCATGGTGTCATACAGGTGCAACGTCGGCGCGGTGGTCACGGGCGTTCCCCTCGCTCAATTCCTGGAAGTATCACTGTGGGCGCCTGAGCCTTGCGCGCCTGAGCCTCGTTCGCCTGAGCCTTGTTCGCATGAGGCCTGGGGCGTGAGGCCGTGGCTCGTGGTCGGCACCCGATGGCACGTTCGCTGCGCCCGCGTCCATTGCGCTTGCGCAGCACCTGCAAAGCGCAACGGCCCGGCTGGGTCTTACCGCAGGCAAAAGGCGTGGTGTGGTGTCGTAACGTGGCTGCGCCTGCCCGGCCGCACGGTCCGCCGCCAAGACAGCCGCCAAACGACAAGATCGCCGGCAGGGCACAAGCATGACCCCACGCCGAGCGAACCTCACGATTGAGCACCATGCGGCTGCTGAACCTCAGTCGAACGACGCTTCGACGTGCCCCAGGCGGCCGAAATCCGCACGCACGACCTGCCCTGCGGCCACATGGGTGAGGCCGGACACCGTGCCCGTCGCAACAATCTGGCCGGCCCTGAGATGATCGCCCAGCCGCAACAGCCGGTTCGCAGCCCAGACGAGCACGTTGACCGGGTCCCCCAGCACGGCTGCACCCGATCCGGCTGCAACCTCGCCTCCATCGACGCTGACCGACACGGCGTGGTCAACGAGGTCGACGTCCGCTCCGTTCGTTGGATGGGCCTCACCGAGGACGAGGCCACCGGTCAGTCCATTGTCCGCAATGGCCCGCGGTGCGCTGCCCTTGGGCAGGGCCGACCACCGGGGGCTGACGATCTCCAGACAGGGCACCACGGCCTCAATCGCACGCACCACGTCGTCGCGCTCATAATCGCGCCCACGCGCTGGCAGGCTGCTGGCGAGGCGAACGGAAAACTCGGCTTCGATAATGAAGTGCTGATACCGTCGCTGGTCCAGCCGCACAGGTGAGAGTGCAACCTCGCTTGAGAAAACGGGGCCAAGGAACGGTGCGTCAGTGGCGAAGAGATCCATCGCCACCTGGCTTGTGGCGCCTATCTTCCAGGCCACGACGGGTTCGTCGTGGGATGAGATGAACGCGCGCTGGATGGCATACCCGTCAGCCTCGGTGCGGGGTGTGGCGTGTTCGGGCAGCGCTTCAATGCCGCTGGCGTTGGCACGCGCATCTCGGAACAGGTCCACGGCCTCTCGCACAGCGTCGGCTGAGAGAGCGGACGCAGGCGCTTGCCGCGAATCATGAGTTGTAGCATCCATATCACAGCCCTTCGGTCCTGATGACGCCGCCCGGTGCGTTGGACGGTCAAATCGACGAAACGATGCGAGGTAATTGATGGGACTTGGATGACCCATTGGTCGCACCCGAACCGCCGGGTTAGCGGTTTGCCTCAAGCATCGGTTGCGCCGGACCGGTTTGAGTGGGTTTGGGAGTGCAAGCTCACCTGTTTTGACGGCCCTGGTGGGTCTCTGGCGCGCCTCGTTAGCTCCGGTTCATCTGGTGCGTACCACAGTTTCGTCGCGCGGCCATGGTGACACGGACAGTGGGCCGTGCCGGCGGGCATGGCGCGGCGTGCTCAGACGTCGGGCGCCGCGTGTTCGGCTGGACGAGCGACAATAGCGTGCGTGTAGCTGAACGCCACGTGGGCGCCCGTGCCGCTGAGTGCTCCACTGTGTCAACTGGCGTGATGGAGACGTCGGCGGGCGCGTGATGTGCTCAATCTACCGTCGGCGCGATCCGACAGGGCGCCTGCGCCGCCCCGATGCGCGAAATGAGGTGGGCCGATGATCGGCAGCGACCACAATCTGACAAGGCTCAACGCGGCACGACGCGGCCGCAGCGCCTCGCGCGTCATGCTCGGGCTGAGTATTTTTGCACCGCTGGTCGTCGGGTTGACGAGCCTTGCCCCCATGCAGGCGGCGGCCCAATCAAGCGATCGTCAGCGCATCTGCCAACGCCTTGAGCGCGAGCTGGTGCGCGAGAACCGGACCGATGGCAACCCGCGCGAAGAGCTGTCACGGTTGCGCAGTGAGCGTCGTCAGCTCAGCAGCGAGGTGGGCCGGCTGGAACAGCGCCTGGAATCCGGAAACTGCTATGAGACATTTCTGTTCAGCCGAACGCTGAGACGCACGCGGGCTTGCGTGCGCATGAAGCGATCGCTCGATACCAAACGCGGTCAACTCACGCAGGTTGTCGCGCGCCTGCGCCGGATGGACAGGTCGCGGTCCCAAGGCGATCGCCGCACCGCATTGATCCGTCAGCTCGCCCGGTACAACTGCGGACAGCAGTACGAGCGGGCTGTTTCGCGCACAAGGTCCCAGCGCTCCTGGAACCCGTTCAGCGTCTTCGATCGCGACAGCACGCGTTTTTACGACAACGCACCGCGTGCCATCGAGCCGAATACCGTTATCGAGGCCGGATACACCTACCGCACGATGTGTGTCCGGCTGTGCGATGGATACTATTTCCCCGTCAGCTTCAGCGCCCTGCCTACGAAATTCACATCAGATGCCGACGTGTGCCAGCAGAGATGTGCCGCACCGACGCAGCTCTATGTCTACCGCAGCCCTGGTGGGGAGGTGGAGCAGATGATCACGCCCACAGGTGAACCCTATCGGGATATGAAAGCGGCCTACCAGTATCGCAAGAAGGCCGTCCCAGGCTGTTCATGCCGGCTGGACGAGTATAACGCGGCACTGGTGGCCGCGGCGCAAGAGGCAGCAGACGGCAAGCGCACTGCAGCACTGGAGCCCCCCGCTCAGCAGTGGCCGGCCGGCGGGCTCGTGAAGATCAAGCCAAAGCGGTTCGACACCGAAGGCAACGAGACGTCCATGGACGACGGTGCCGACGATGCGCCTATTGATGTTGAGGTTTTGGCCGCTACGCCGGCGGACGGCGGGCCAGCACCCGGCGATGAGACGGAAGGCGGTGACGCCGTTCGCGATAACCTGGGAGCCGAAAACCCGCAGGACGATTACGCCACGGAAACGATCGATGACGGGTCCGATGACGGCGGGCCAGCCGGCAACGGAACCCGCGTCGACGTCACCACGGCCTCTGGCACATCGCCTGATCTGAGGGGTGCGCCTGCGCGCATCGCGCCTCGCCCCGTTCCGGTGAGCCCGCGAAGTGATCCCACCGGGTGGGGCGCCGTGCGACCGGCGCCGCCGGGCTATCAGCAACGCCAGGGTCCAGAGGCCATACGACCTGTGCCACTGGAACCTTTCAGCCGCTCTGCCGAATAGAAGAGCGGCTGAGGCGCGCTCGTGTGGCGCATCGGACGTTTGGTTACCGTCCGCTGCCACCATCCGGCGACCAGGGCCTCGCCGCACAAACCTCTTGATACATGACCACCAGCACTGGTCCTGACGTCGGCGCGGCAGTACGTCTTGCAACTCACCTGTCGCAGTGTACCGACCGCTGAGCGACGCACCGCGAGGATTGAACCGCGGGTGCAACGCCCCCGGCCGGGTCTCGTGAGTGCCACATGACTGCTCCTGTCGCGCATATGTCGAGCCTGTGCGTCATCCGGCCGATTGGCTTCGGTGAACTGGCAGCGGTGCGCATGCTGCAAGCCCAGGCCTTCCGTCACAACACGGCGCCGCACATGTCTGAGGATCTTGCAGCGCGCTACGAAGCCTGTCTGCAAGGCCGCTCTCTGGGCGCCATGATCGACGGCGAGGGGCGCTTCGTCGGCGCATGGATTGACCGGACACTGGTGGCGACCGGGCACTGGGCACCGGCGCCGACGGCGAGCGACACCGCACGCATGACGGACATTTTCGTCCACGCGCTGTTCACAGGTCATGGGCTGGGGCGGTTGATGCTGCAGGTGTGCGAAAGCCATGCAGCCAAAGCGGGCTATTCAATTTTCAGTGCGCAAGCGCCGCTATCCACCGCGCCGTTTTTCGAGCGGCATGGGTACCGGATCATATCACGGGGCGTGAACTCGGGCGGAACTGCACCTGAGATCCCCGTGGTGTTCCTACGCAAGGAAGGACGTGGGGGTGCGGTGCACTGATGGGCTCGCAGAAACGGCTTTGCGTTTGACCTTGCTGTCCGGTCTTCGCGTCCAGCGGCGCCACCCGCAACGGCAAGAACTTAATGCCCATTAACGTTTGCGCACGTCCTGTTTACCTTTCAAAAACCTTAACTTGTGGTCAGGTCTTGTGTTCCTGAAAGAAATTGTTAGTTTTGCTGCACACAAGGCGTCAGAAAAACAACCTGCAGTGTTCTTCGGACGGACGGCTGACTGCGACATCGGCGGACCGACCGGATCAAATTATTTCGATATTTATTGCAAACGGCTGCGATCCCACGACTGCGAAAACAAAACTCCCGCTGGTTTCAGCGGGAGTTTTTGTTTGCGCCATGGTTGGCATCTGGTCCGCCGTAGTCCTGCAGGACGGCTTCCAGTTCGGCCTGCTCCTGTGCGCTCAGCATGCTGTCGCGTGAGCCGTTCGCAGTTGATGCCGCAGCCTGCGCCGCACCCGCTGCGTTGCCCGCAGGCGCCGGTGCCCCCTCCGCCACGCCGGTCGCGCGTCGCGACGCATGGATGCGCCATGCCACCACGCCCGCAAGGCCCAGCGCCAGCGCGACGGGGCCAAGCCACAGAATCAGTGTGTGCGCGCCAAACCGTGGCTGGAGCAGAACAAACTCGCCGTAGCGCGCCACCAGAAAATCCATCACCTCATCGTCGCTGTCGCCCGCCACGATGCGTTCGCGCACCAGCACGCGCAGATCCTTGGCGAGCGGTGCGTCAGAATCATCAAGCGCCTGGTTCTGGCAAACGACGCAGCGCAGTTGCGCGGTGAGGGCCCGCGCCCGCGCCTCCAGCGCCGGGTCCTGCAGCACTTCGTCGGGCTCTATCGCCGCGATGGCCGACGGAACCGGCCAGCCAGCAAAGAGCACGCAGCACAAAAGGCTGAGACGCAACAGGGACATCACCATGGTTCCACTCCCGCCCTCACATCGGGCCTTGCCATCGCCTTGCCATCGTCTGGCGCTGCTCGGTCGCGCTTGGCTGTGACGCATGCGGCCGGCCAGCATGAACAGACCGTCGCCGCACCGTCGCCGTCACCTTTGGGTGACCGTCGCTTGGCCCTTGCCCGGCCTTTGTCTGTCCGTGAACTGGCCAACCAGAGCGACCTTTTATGGCTCAGGAACCGATCACTCCGCAGGCACGGCCGCCCCAGCGCTGCCCGCAGAGCGCTGCGTGCGTCGCGACTTCACAACCCCGACGCGTAACCGGCGGTCCATCAGCGAAATCATACCACCGATGGCCATGATCAGTGCACCGATCCAGATGAGCCTGACGAGGGGATTGTAATACAGCCTGACCACCCGCGCGCCGTCGCTCGTGGTGTCACCGATGTTGGTATAGAGATCGCTCACACCCCCCAGCACCACGATACCCGCTTCCGTCGTCGCGGTTTGCGGCTGGATGAACTGGCGCTTGGCCGGCTCAAGGACGAACAGCTCGCGCCCATCACGGGCAATGCGGATGGACGCAAACTCCTCGGTGTAGTTGGGGCCCGAGCGCTCTTGCGTGCCGTCAAATGTCACCTGATAGCCGACGAACTCGACCCGATCACCAGGGCGAAGCGCGTGGATGCTCTCGCTCTGGAACGCCGTACTCACGACGATGCCGAGCGCGCACACGCCAAGCCCGATGTGCCCGAAGAGCGTCCCGTAGGCGCCGCGCGGCAGGCCCTTGGCGCGCCGCCAGCTTTCGCCCACCGGGATCTGGAACAGCTTGATGCGGAAGGCCCATTCGCTCAACGCGCCGACCACGGTCCACACGCCGAGGGCGATGCCGAAGAGCGCCAGCCAGGGGCCGCGCTCGTAGACCGCGGCGATGAGGATCGTGAAAGCAAGCGTCAGGCCGATGGCGGCGTAGAGCCGCTGGCCGGCAGCCAGCGCATCGCCGTTGCGCCAAGCGAGCAAAGGACCGAACGGCACCACCATCAACAGCGGCACCATGAGTGCACCGAACGCCAGATCAAAGAACGGCGGTCCGACGGAAATCTTCATCTCGCCGTTCGTGAGCGCTTCCAGGGCCAATGGATACAGCGTCCCGATCAATACAGCCGCCGTGGAGACCAGAAGAAGCATATTGTTCAGGACCAGCGCACCCTCCCGGCTCACCGGTGAAAAGAGCCGCCCCGCTGGAAACAGATTGGCCCGCCACGCGAAGAGGGCGAAACCGCCGCCGACGGCTGACATCAGAATGCCCAGCAGAAATACGCCGCGCTCGGGATCAACAGCGAACGCATGCACCGAGGTCAGCACGCCTGAGCGGACGATAAACGCGCCCAGCAGGCAGAGCGCGAAGGTGATGATGGCAAGCAGGATCGTCCACGCCTTCAGCGTCTCCCGGCGCTCCATCACCAAAGCGGAGTGCAACAGCGCGGTGCCGGCCAACCACGGCATGAACGAGGCATTCTCCACCGGGTCCCAGAACCACCAGCCGCCCCAG
>CAZGNQ010000015.1:0-3864 GCA_964527285.1 uncultured Hyphomicrobiales bacterium
CCCCTGCGGGGCCCGATCCGCGGCTCAGCCGCGGCGCCCGGTCGGGCGCTCAGCGCGCAAGCGCACTGAAGTGGAAACTGAAAAACGGTGGTGCCTCAGTTCGGCACTCCACTAGGCAGCGCAGCGTAGCGCGTGACAACGCGCCGGCGCTTTGCGCCGAAAAACAAAAAAGCGCCGCACAGCGCAGCCGCGCGCTGGCGCCCGACGGCGAGGGCGTTTGATCACAATTCAGGTCAAAAGAACGAATCGGGGGCTGGAAACCGGACAGCGTCCACGCCACCTGCCGATGTGATATCCCCGCAGTCAACGCGCGTGCACAGACAACAATGCATTGAATTGATTGACTGTATCGTCGAGTTGCACGCGCCATGTGAATGCCTGCTTGCTGAGGCAAGGCCGCACCTCATACTCCCGCCACACTCATGGCGATGCGGGCAGCGGGGCGGCCAACCAGATGGTTTCAGCGGACAACACACAGATCCTCAGTGCGGTCTTCGTCGACTACGACAACGTCTACCTGTCGCTGCGCCGCCAGAGCGAGGAGGTTGCGCGCCGGTTCGCCAAGGACCCCAAGATCTGGCTGCGCCACATCGAAAGCGGCGGACTGATCACGCCGTCAGACCCGTCGTCGGACTTTGCCAAAGCGCGTCGGCGCGTTGTGATGGCCCGATGCTACGGCAATCCGGTCCCGCGGCCGAACCCGCGCACCGATAGCCCGGACACAAGCGGATTTCCCTTCGTGCGCTTGCATTTCATGCATGCCGGCTTTGAAATCGTGGATTGCCCACCGCTTACGACCCGCCTGAAGAACTCGTCCGACATCCGCATGGTGATGGATATCCGCGATGTGCTCGCGCAGAACGTCATGTATGACGAATTCATCATCCTGTCTGGTGATGCCGACTTCACGCCGCTGCTGCACCGCCTGCGCGCCCATGCCCGTCGCACGGTTATTTACGCCAGCGCGCAGACCGCCCCTGCGTATGCCGCCGTGTGCGACGCCGTCATCACAGAGCAGTCGCTGCTGAAGTTGTTGAACGATGGCACACTGCCTGAAAGCGTGCCGCGCACGCCGGAAGCCTATCGCTCGCTCGACGAGGAGCGGGCTGTGCGCGCGGAAATCATCGCGGAGATTGCCGCTGCGATCGACGAGGCAAACGCGCCTGTGCCGCTGGAGACGCTTGCGGACCGCGCCCAGCGCGCGCTCGGGCATGACCGGACCGTGGGAACGGGCTGGGGCGGCTATGGCCAGTTCCGCAGTTTCCTGATCGACAATCTTCCTGAGCACATTGAGTTGACACAAGAGCCACCCTACCGCGCCTACGATCCGGCGCGCCATGCGCTCGACACCGACGGTGCGGCCACGGAGGCGGGGAGAACACCGCAGGCGGCTGAACTCGACGCTGACGACAAGCCGGCCGATAGGGCGCAACACCCCGCGGCGGCGGATACCCCCCCGCCATGGCAGGTGCCCTGGCCAGACCCGGCCGATCATACGCACGCCGACGGGCAAGCAACGCCAGCGCGCACGCAGGAACGGGCTGTGCAGGATCCACCGGCCCGGCCTACGGCCTCACAAGACCGGCCACAGCCGAGCCGCAGCGTCGAGGCGGGCGCTGGCGCTGGCGCTGGCAACGCCGAGCAACACGGCTCTGACGCCAGACAAGCAGTGGCACCGGTCGCATCGAAGCCCCTCCACAAGGGCATCGCGGACGCCATTTCCGCGCTCGCCGCAAGGGTGTCTGGCACGCCTTCCGACGACATGCCCCCCGCCCGACCGTCAACGCAGCGCGGGCCTGAAACGGCTCCCGAGACGCACGCACAGCAGCAGCAGGCGCCGCGCGGGGCGTTGCCACAGTGGGGCGCGCCTTCAGGAGCCGACGTGGCTGGCGCCACGCCTGGTGCGCAGCCGGCGGCGCCGGCCCGCGTCCAGGACACGCCCACCTTCGATGCGTTTGTGAACTCCATGGCCGGCGATGCTGAGGACGACCGCGCGCATATGATGCCGGCGGAACCGGAGCGCGCAACGCCATCCTGGACACACCCGGCCGCACCCGCCCAGCCAGCGCCAGCGCAACAGCCCGCGGCCGCTGCTCTCACGCAATCGCTGCCTGAGCTGCCGCAGTGGAGCCTGCCTGAAGAGCCCGCACACCGTGCGCAGGCAACCGCACCAAGCGCTCACGCACCCCACGCGGCATCGAACCATGCCCAGCCGCAAGACGAGGCTCAAGACCGGGCGCCATCCGCACCTGCAACATCGCACGGCGCCCCGGCGACACCCGGCGGGCCAACCACGAGCGAGGCTCAGATTGCCTCCATCCGCCGAATTTACGAGGCTTGCCAGGCCCCCATCCTCAACCCGACGCAATACCGCACCGTGTTCGTGCAGATTGCCACGGAGATCGCGGAGAACGGCTTCAGCGGCTCAAAGACCGTCCGCAACACGACGGAGCGTCTCGTCAACCAGGGCATTAACCTGCGCCAGGAGGACGTGCGGTTTATCGTTGAGGTCGTTACGGAAGCCGATCCGTGGTTCGAGCATGGCGCGTCGGCCAATCTGTTCGCCGGGCGGTTCCGCAACTTTGTGGTCGCGCGCTGCCGCAGCCATGGGTTGCTGTTGTCGGCTGATGAAATCGATCTCATCGATGCCTGGTTCGCTGGCGCGCCGCTGCCAGCCGATGAACCGGCACCGGTGCGTCCTGGAGCGGCCGGCGCACGTGTGGCCGCACCGGACAGGCGCCAGCCCGCCCACGCTGCGGCGCCCGCAGCGCGCCCGACACAACCAGCGCAGCACGCCATGTCACAGCACGCGATGGCACAGCACGGCGGCGCACAGGGTCTGGGCCCAAATGGACCGACCCGACAACCGCCCCTCAAGCCGTCTCATGGGCCGTCCCATGGGGCATCCGTTGCGCCATCGCCCGCGCCGCGGCATGACACACCGATGTCACCCGGCGGCCATCAGCAGCAGCACTATGCAGCCCACCCTGCGGCGCCCTCGCGCGCCCAAGCTGAAGCCACCGGGGCTGCGTTTGCCCCCGCCGGCTCTGCACCCGTGCATGATGGACGCGGCGCGCCACTGCCCACCGGACCGGCGGCGGCGCCCCCGCAGTCCGCGCCCATGACTGCACGGACACAAGCGCACGCAATTGCTGCGCATGCCGCCACTCAGCAGGGGCAATATGGCGTCGCTGGTGCGCCAGCCCCGCAAATGCACCACCAGCCGTCGATGCAGCCTCACCCGCACGACGGCCGGGGCAACCCTGAACGCGCGCATGGAAGCGTGCCCTCACGCTCGCCTGAACCGACGGATGACATCGGGCTGATGCCGCGCATTCTGCGCAGCCGCGCGGCAGGATGAGGACAAGCTAAAGTCGCACCGCCGGTTCGCGCGGCGGTACGAACGGCCAGTGCGGCGACCGGCGATTACGCGGGCGGACAACTGGGCAGGGCGATCTCGAAGGTCGCGCCATTGAGACGGATCGGTGAAACCGTCTCTCCGCCACGCCCGGCGTCCTCAGACGGTGGCGCTGCAACAGAGCACTTTGCGCTCTTGCCGGGGAGAGCCACCCCTGGCGTGGCGGCATCATCGCCGATGTCCGCAAGCAGCGTGATCTCGCCGCCGTGTGCACGGACAAGTTCGCTCGCGATCGCAAGGCCGAGGCCCGTACCGCCGGGGCGCACCGAACCGCGGAATGCACTGAACAGAGCATCGCGCGCGGCATCTGGAACACCAGGCCCGGTGTCGCTCACCACCAGCTTGAGGCGGTCGCCATCTTGCACCGCGCTGAAGGCAATGGTCGGGCCTTCACCATCCACGCCGCCTGCATCATCGCAATGCGCTTCCAGCACCTCACGGGCGTT
>CAZGNQ010000015.1:3964-25578 GCA_964527285.1 uncultured Hyphomicrobiales bacterium
TCGATGAGTGGGCGCAAGGCAAAGTGCGTTCGATTTGGCGGCGCCTCGCGCGCCTGGCCGTAGCGCAGCGTCTCGGTGCACAGCCGGATGGCGCGATCCAGCGAGCGGATCAACTTGGGTGCGAACCGCTGAACGGTCGGATCTTCAAGCATCGCAAACCGGTCCGAGATCAGCTGCGCATGGGCCAGCAGATTGCGAAGATCATGATTGATCTTGCTGACGGCGAGGCCCAACTCCGCCAGCCGGCTCTTCTGTTTGAGCAGGTGCTGAAGCTCGCGCTGCATCTGCGCCAGTTCACGTTCCGCACGGCCGATTTCATCTCCCCTGTCGGACGGCGCCATCACGACATCGGGCAGCTCAGGACCGGAGGAAAAAAGCACCATGTTTTCGGTGATCCGCTTCATCGGCCGGACCATCATGGTGTTGAGTGCAAGGAACACGAGACCGGCGACGATGAGGGAGATGATGATCGACAGCCAGAAAATGTTGTGAGCGAACGTCAGCATCGCATCGCGAAGCGGCGTCTCATCAAGCACGATCTCAACGAACGCGGCATCGCTCCAAGGGACCTTGCCCCGCACTCCGATGACGCGGGGCGAAGGATCCAACAGAACCGCAAGCGACTCCACGATCTGGTCCAGCATGCTTGATCGGCGCAGGTCGAAAAAGCCGTCGATCTCTGGCGGCTGTTCCGGCGCCATGATCAGCCGGCGCTCATCCGACTTGCGCACGGCGATCGCGCGCACCCTGGCACTTGTCAGCAATTCTTCTCGCAACGCACGCGGCAGGACCCCGTCCGGCGCGGCCATCGCCGCGAGCGCCGCAATCTGCGCATCGCCCAGGCGGTCCATGAGCCACGTCTTGCGGAAGTTGCCGACCGAGGGAACAAAAATAAGCACCTCGGCCAGCATGACCGCGCCGAGCGTAAAAACCAGCAGCTTGGTTGACAGGCCAAGTGAGGAGCCGCGCAGTTTGAGGCGTCGGATGGCGCCCGGGTCGGACGCGCGTGCCCGGCGCGCCGTGTTTACTGTCCGCCCGGCCTTGCCATCGGATCCGGGACCGCTGACGCTGTTGCGGTCGGAACTGGGGATGGAGGATGTCGCCATGGCTGATGGCCTCGTTGGATGGGGCGCACGTGCGGATAAAGCGTGACGCTTTACCCGGCTGGCAGATGGTCTGTACGGTTGTTCGGCAGGCCAGGGCCCGCCTCAGATGTGGCCCAAGCCGTGCGCCCCGCCTGCTACGTGAGGAACGTGACCGGCCTGGGTCTGGACGCGCGCCGGCCGCTCGCATGCCACAATATTTCGGAACCGATTGGCCCCTTTTGAGGCGCACCTCTCTCGTAAAGTCCACTGCATGGCGTTCACTTTGATTGTTCGCTATGCGCTCGCGCGCGACGGTCGCAAGGGCCGTCCATTTTTCGGCTCTGCAACAGGCCGCCGCTTTCACAATTGTGCAACCTGCCGGCCTGTTCCTGGTGTCTCCACCGCTGGTGGATCGATGACCGCCGCGCGGTCAACCGAACTTGCTCAGAAGGCTCACCGCCCGCCGCACCAACGGGTTGGTCAGACTGGGGAGGAAATAAGTGTAGGCAGTGCGCTTGTTCACCTCGGAAAGCGTTGGATAGGGAGAGATAAACCCGGTCATCGCCTTGATCTTGAGGCCGGCGGAAATGGCCAGCGTCCACATCTGGATGAGTTCGCCCGCGCTTTCTCCGGTGATTGTCGCGCCCAGGATCTTTCCACGCTTGTCGCACACCACTTTGACGAACCCGTGCGTCACGCGTTCGGCCTGTGCCCGGTCGTTTTCAGCATAGGGCCAACGCAGCACGTTGATCTTGATCCGCCTTTTGCGCGCCTCATCCTCGGAGATGCCGACATGCGCCAGTTCGGGATCGGTGAAGGTCACCCAGGGAACCACATCGTTGTTCACCTTCACCGGCAGACGGAACAGCGCCTGACGGATGACAATGCCGGCGTGGTAGTTGGCCACGTGGGTGAACTGAAGGCCGCCGATGACGTCACCGATTGCCCACACCCGAGAGTTTGAGGTCTTCAGGTTGGCGCCCACCTTGATGCCGCGCTGGTCGTACTTGACGCCCGCCGCCTCCAGGTTGAGCCCGTCCACATTGGGCCGTCGCCCGGCTGCAACAAGCAGATGCGTGCCCTCCACAGCCGTCTGCTGACCATCCGACGACACAACCGCCCGGATGCCACCCGACCCAGTCGGCTCGACGCGTTCCACGCGAACGCCCTCGCGTATATCGATGCCTTCGCCCCGCAAGGCGTCCAGGACGGGCTTGGCCATCTCGGGGTCGTCCTTCGCAAAGGCCTTGACCGCCTCCAGAACGGTCACCTTGCTGCCGAGACGGTGGTGGGCCTGGGCCATTTCAAGCCCGATCGGGCCGCCGCCAATGACGATGAGATGGTCGAGCTTTTCCGCGTTTTCGAAGATCGTCTCATTCGTGAAATACGAAACCGCGTTGAGCCCTTCGATCGGCGGCACTGCGGGAGATGATCCCGTTGCGACAACGAAGCGCCGCGGCTTGATTTCGGTCTGGCCGGCAACAAGCGTCGTCTTGTCCTTGAAGCGCCCCTCCGCCTGGATGACCGTCACCCCCAGGCCTGTGAAGCGCTCGACACTGTCGTTCGGCTCAATGGCGGCAATCACGCTTTGGACGTGGTCGCGGACGGCGGCGTGGTTGACGGTCGGCGTGCTCGGAACAATCCCGTAGGCCTGTGTCGTGCGCATCTTGTGCGCACGCTTGCCGGCAGCGAGCAGCGCCTTGGAGGGAACGCAACCGTAGTTCAGGCAGTCACCGCCCATCTTGCCCTTTTCAACGAGCACCACGTCGACGCCCAGTTGAGCTGCCGCCGCGGCGACCGACAGGCCGCCCGAGCCGGCGCCGATGACGCAAAGATCTGGTGTGAGCCGGTTGCTCATGTGTTCTGACCTTGTTGGACACCCCAGAACGGGGCCGCATGTGCGGATTGCGCGCTGCGCCGAGGTTGGCAGGGGTCTGGCGTGCCGATGCCGCCGGGCGAAATGCAATCGGTCTCAGCCTTTGCCCGTCACGGCTGGCGTGGCAACGGTTTGCAGCGCGGGAATGATGGATGGCAGTGGGCTTTGTCGTGCGGAAGATGGGCAGGCCGCGTGGGCATGCCCGGTCCAGATCGCTGTATTGGTTGGCCGCCGATGACCCGAGGTTGCGTTGACCAAATGGTAACACTGACCAACCGACACCGGCGACCGCACCTCGTGCCAAGACACCTTGAGCCAAGACACGCCGTGCGAATGTTAAGCGGCGGCGCCGCTGGGCTTGCGCCCTGTGAAGCGCTTGATCACGACCGGGATCAGCGCAACCACTGCAAGTGCTGCAAACGCTGCGATCAGTTGCGGCGTGACGAGGTTGGCAAAGCTGAGTGAGTACGTGCAGGCGTCGGCACCGTTGGCGGCCTCACAGGCCCGGTAGGCGGTGTTGGCCTCGGCAAAGATGCTGCCTGCGCCCTCGCCCAGCAGTGAGTAGGCCGTCGTCCCCGGAATGATCCCAATGAATGTGCCGATCACATAGGTGCGCAGTGGCACGCCGAGCAGGCCTGGGACGACGTTGACAACGAAGAACGGGAAAGCCGGCACGAGGCGCAGGAAGAGCATGTAGCTGAGCGCGTTGTCCTGGAAACCGCTGCGCAGCTTCTCGACCCATGCGCCGGCCTTATCGGCGATGGCCTTGCCCAGAGACGTTTTGACGATCAGGAACAGCAGGGTTGCGCCGAGCGTTGCACCGATCACCGTAGCCGGCACCGCGAACAGCGCACCGAACACGAGACCGCCGCCGATCGTCATGACAGAGCCTGCCGGCGGAATGAGCACGACGGCCGCGGCATAAGCGAGCGCAAACAGGACCAGCGCCAGCAGCAGGTTCTCGCTGACAAACGCCTGAATGCTGTCGAGGTTGAGACCGATTTCTCGGATGACGACCGTGTGCCAGCCCATGCCGAAGATCAGGGCGAGCGCGGCGGCTAGAATGATGAGCGGGATATAGCGGGTCATGGGGAAACTCCGGGGGTGAAGGGCCTGTTCGGCGGCACGTGCACCGGGCGTGGTGGCGCTGGTGGGCGCACGACCGTTGTTCGACCGCGAAAGGGGGAGGACGCGTGTGGTGAAAACACCCTCCCCCAAGGCGAACGTTACTGCGAACGGTGCACCATGCTGTTGCGCATGCGGGCGATCAGTTCGTGGACGGCTTGGCCACGTCGTTCAGGCCCCAGTCGTACTCGTAGTCATAGATATCGCTCACCTTGGCGATCTTGGCCTTGAGCTCCGGCTCGGCATACTTGGCGACGTGCGCAATGACGCCCTCTTCGCTGTTGCCGAAGTCCTCATCGAACCAGGAATAGATCTTGGAGACCACGAGGTCGTCGCCGTCCTCAAAGCGCACGCCACGCGGATGGTTCACGAAGGCCTTGGCGCCTGCATCAAGCTGCTTTTCGAGATCCTGCCCTGTGAACGCCTCTGTGCCCAGGTTCGGGCATCCGATCGATGCGCAGTTCACGGCATAGTGCACGCGCGGATCCTGGAAAATCGGGCGCATGATGTCGTGTTCGATGTTGTTCAACGTCAGCGCCTCGCCGTTGACGCTCGTCACCTCGCCATCCCACGGACCGCCCGTGACGACCGAAAAGATCGAGCCGCCGAGGCTGATGTCCTTGATGCTCTCAACGGGGTAGGCGTCCAGCACCACGTCAATCGTCTTGGCGTTGTACAAGTTGGCCCAGAAGGCAAACTGCTCGTTGCGATTGAGCTTGGTCACGTCGGTGCCTTCCAGCGTCTTGACGTAAGCCCGCAGCTTGTCATGGCCGGACGCCTTCCAGGCCGCGTAATCGACAAGGTTCAAACCGGTTCCATCCGGCTTGATGTAGGTCGAGAGCAACTCGGTCCACGCACTGTGGTCGACGGCCACCGTTGAAGACGCGTCATGTGCGGAGAAGATCTCCTGGACATCAGCGAGGGCGGGTGTGGCCAGTGTCGTCGCGGCGATGAACGCGCCCGATGCGAGGCAGACGAAGCCGCGACGGCTCACCGTCGTTCGTGCGATTGTGTTGCGCATGCCAGTTCTCCCGATGGGGCGCCCGCCCGTCAGGGCTGTGCGCGCGAGGTCAAGATCGAGCCCCGCACGTCCCTATCGCGCGGAGCAGTGATGGCGATGTGACAGCCCGGCTGGCTCGCCCGGCCCCGGCTGTCGGGGGCGCAGCCCTGATCGCGAAGCGTCAGGCAGATGCTGCAGGTGGCGATGTTGGTCCGAGAAGTGCGCAGCCGCCCCGACGGCGACCGCGTGTCACAACCGCTAAATAATCGAGTGGCTCGAGAGCGATAGAACCTCACACGCCTTCGTTATGCTCTGTCAGAGGACGTGAGCGGATGAATGCGTGCAATCGACGGGGCTGGGCGAGCGCGCAGCGCCAAACGCAAGCCTTAAGCGGGATGGTTTGGCGGGGGAGCGAAGGGGCGACGGGCCGCGTGCGCATCACGGATGCAGCGCTTTCAGCTTGACGACTTGGGTCATGGAACTGTAGTTGTCCGGCTTTCTGCCATTCCTGCCCGCATGTTCGGAGCTTTTGCTGTGAAACGCCCCTTTCAGCCATCGCGCCTGAAGCGCACCCGCCGCCACGGCTTCCGCGCCCGCATGGCCACAAAGAACGGCCGCCGCGTGATCGCGCGACGTCGCGCCAAGGGCCGCAAGCGTTTGTCCGCCTAAGGAGCGCGCCGCACAGGGTTCCGCGCGCACGCGCCACGCGGCCTGAGTGGCTGCGGCGGTGATCGGAACCCAGCAGGCCAGCACTTCGTTTCCCGGCACGTCGGGATCATGCGCGCCGCCCTGTCATCCTGAATGCGCCACGCCGCACGACAAGGCCGGCAGGGCGTGATCGGGAGGGCCGATGATGGAGCGGCTCCACACACTCAAAAAGCGCGCCGATTATCTCCGATTGCGATCGGCTCCGACCTGGAATTGCAAGGCGTTTCTGATGGCCGGTGCGCCACGCGCACCGACGACAACGCGCGAACCGATATACGCCGGCGGTAGCCCCTCAAGCGCGAAAACAGGCATGAACCGCGCTGGCGCAACTCCAGCGGGCCCAACCACAACAAGCAATGCGCTAAGCAAATCCGTTGTCCGGAGCAAGGCCGAAGCGCCAGAATGCGCACCGCGCTTCGGCTTCACCGTCACCAAGAAGTTGGGCAATGCCGTCATCCGCAACCGCATCAAGCGCCGACTGAAAGAGGCCGTGCGGCTCGCCTTGGGGGCGCGGCCAACCAATGTCCCATGCAACGGTGCACCCACTGGCAACGGGCCACGCTCGTTAGACAAAGCCTCGGATTTCGTCTCGGATTCTGGCTGGGATTTCGTGATCGTTGCGCGGCGCAAAGCCCTCGACATAGACCACGCGGAACTGACGACGTGCATTCACAGCGCGCTCGATGCGCTCTACGCGGGACAAGGGCAAGAGAAGGGCAGTACGGCGCGCGGTGGCGCTCGTCAGCGCGGCAGGAAGCACCCTGGTAGGGCACAGCGCAGGGGTGGCGCCGGTCCCGCCCAGGGTGGGCCAACGACGTGATTTCCGACGCTGCGGCAACGCCGATCATTGCATCGACGCGCGCCAACGCGCATGTGCGACGTGCTTATTGACGCATTGTTGGCCTTGCCTGTAGCGCACCTCACCACCCGGGCGTGCATCGCGCCCGTTTTCGCACCGGTCGCGCAGATCAGGATCGGGAGCGCGCGGTGCTCCCACCGCCAGCAAGCGGAGGCGTCGCTGCGCGAGCAGGCTCCCGAGATGTGCCGGCGCGCTCTGCCGCGGTGGCGTTGAAGGACGGAAAAAGGCCGAGGCATGGATCAGAACACCAGAAACACGTACATCGCCGTGGGCTTGTCACTGGCGATCATCGTCCTCTGGCAGATCTTCTACGTGAGCCCGAAGCTGCGCGAAGAGGAAGAGCGGCGCCGGGCGGCGGCAGAGGCTGCACAACAGGCTCAGATCGAGCGTGGCGTGCAGCAGCCATCCGGCACCGGTGTGCCCCAGCCGGGCGGTGCCCCTGCGGTCACGCCGCAGTCTGCCCCTGGTGGGGCGCCCCAGCCCACAGCACCAGCACCCGCTGACGCCTCGACGGGCACGATCCCCCCGCAGCCAGCGCCAGGCGCAACGACAGCGTCAGCGCCGCCAGCACCGGCCATTGGCCAGGGCATCAACCGCGACGCCATCCTGGCGCGTGCACCTCGCATTCCGATCCGCACCGACGTGCTCTCCGGCTCGATTTCACTCAAAGGCGGGCGGATCGACGATCTCACGTTACTCAAGCACCGCACAGCCGTTGAGGACGACGCCCCGAAGGTGACACTCCTGTCGCCTGCCGGCAGCCAAGCCCCCTTCTATGCCGAGTATGGATGGTCAAAGGTTGGCAACGATCCGACGCGCGTTCCAACGGCCGAAACGGTCTGGAGCGTTGTGGGCAACGATACGTTGACACCTGAAACGCCGCTGACCCTGGAGTGGGACAATGGCGCGGGCATCACGTTCCGCCGGATCATCTCTCTGGACGAGAACTACATGTTCAGCGTCCGCCAGGAATTCCGAAACAACTCGGGCGGGCCGGTTACGCTCTATCCCTATGGCCTGATTTCACGCCATGGCACGCCGCCGACTGCCGGCATTTTCGTCATTCACGAGGGCCTTATCGGGGTTCTTGGCGAGGAGGGCCTGCAGGAGGTCGATTACGGTGACGCCATTTCCGATCCCCAGCGCTTTCAGAACACACAAGGCGGCTGGCTCGGCATCACGGACAAGTACTGGGCCACGGTCCTGATCCCCGATCAGCAGACCGCGTTCACCGGCCAGATGAGCGGCACGGAGCGGCTGGGCACACAGTTCTATCAGACGGACTATCTCGGCGGGCCGGTGACGGCACAGGCCGGCGGCACAGGCAGTGTGACCGGCAATCTCTTCGCCGGTGCGAAGCGTGTGACGCTCGTCGATGACTATGAAACGCAGCTTGGCATCGAGAAATTCGAGCTGCTGATCGATTGGGGCTGGTTCTACTTCATCACCAAGCCGCTCATTTACGCCATCGACTTTTTCTTCAAGCTCTTCGGCAACTTCGGCGTTTCGATCCTGATCGTGACGGTCCTCGTCAAGCTCCTGTTCTTCCCGCTGGCCAACAAGGCCTACAAGTCCATGAGCCGGATGAAGGAATTGCAGCCGCAGTTGAAGAAGCTGCAGGACCGCTACAAGGATGACCGGGTCAAGCTGCAGCAGGAGATGATGGCGCTCTACAAGAAAGAGCAGATCAACCCGATGTCAGGCTGCCTGCCGGTCCTGATCCAGATCCCTGTCTTCTTTGCCCTCTACAAGGTCCTGTTCGTCAGCCTTGAGATGCGCCACGCCCCGTTCTTCGGTTGGATCCAGGACCTGTCGGCGAAGGACCCGACATCCATGTTCAACCTGTTTGGGCTCTTGCCCTACAGCGTGCCGGATTTCCTGGTGATCGGCATCTGGCCTATCATCATGGGCGTCACCATGCTCATCCAGATGAAGCTCAACCCGGCTCCCACCGATCCCATTCAGGCGCAGATCTTCGCGTGGATGCCGATCCTGTTCACATTCCTTCTGGCGACCTTCCCGGCGGGCCTCGTGATCTACTGGACCTGGAACAATATCCTCTCGGTGGCCCAGCAGTACTACATCATGACCCGGGAGGGCGTGAAGGTTGAGCTGTGGGAGAACATCAAGAAGGACTTCTCCTGGGTCAAACCCATGGTGAGCCGCATCATGCCGTCATCATCTTCGTCCTCGTCATCCTGACCGGACCAACCGCTGGCATTGGACGGCACCCTGTCGTCCCAGGACGGCAGGGATCGCAGAAGAGGGCCGGATGAAGACGTTTTCGGCCCAGCAGACCGCCGACGCGGAAGCCCATTTTGCGCGCACCGAGTGCACCTTCCTCAAGGGCGTGGTTGACGTGGAAGGACTGCCGGCGCCTGATCGCCCGGAGATCGCTTTCGCCGGTCGTTCCAACGTCGGCAAATCCAGCCTGTTCAACGCGCTGATGGCGCGGCGCGATCTCGCACGTACGTCCTCCACGCCAGGGCGCACGCAGGAGCTCAACTTCTTTGCGTTCGCCGATGAAGCCTATTTCGTCGATCTGCCCGGCTATGGCTTTGCCAAGGCGCCGAAGGCCAAGGTCGATCAATGGAACGCGCTGATCCGCAACTATCTGCGCGGTCGCCCGTCGCTTGTGCGCGTCTTCCTGCTGATCGACGCGCGCCGGGGGATGATGCCCGTCGACGCGGAGATTGCCCGCCTGCTGGACGCCTCGGCGGTGCCTTACCAGGGCGTGCTCACGAAGGTGGACAAACTCAAGGACGCCGGACGCGCCCGCGTCTTCGCGCAAACCGCGGCACAGCTGATGGCGCACCCTGCCGCCTACCCGTTGCTGCTTGAGACGTCTGCGGAAAAGCGAACCGGGATGGACGTGCTTCGCGCACAGGTCATGAGCCTGATCGCGCCGGAGCGTTTTGGCGTGGAGCCACAGGGCGACGACGTGGCGGCCTTGGCCGAGGCGCAAAGGTCGGCCGCCGGAATGGCGTCACCGTCCGACCGCTGAGTGGCACAAAAAAAGAGCCGGGGCGGACCCCGGCTCAGTTCGCAGTCATTTAACGCTCACGCACACAACCGGACGCCCCGCGCCCGGAACCGATCAGGCCGCCTTGTTCGCGCCGCCTTCCGGATCACGCAGCACATAGCCACGCCCCCAGACCGTTTCAATATAGTGCTCGCCGCCTGTCGCGGTGGCCAGCTTCTTGCGCAGCTTGCAGATGAAAACGTCGATGATCTTGAGTTCAGGCTCATCAAGGCCGCCATAGAGATGATTGAGAAACATCTCCTTGGTCAGCGTGGTCCCTTTGCGCAGGGAGAGAAGCTCGAGCATCTGATATTCTTTGCCGGTGAGATGCACCCGCTGCTCGTTCACCTCGACCGTTTTGGCATCGAGGTTGACTTTCATCTGGCCGGTCTGAATGACCGATTCGGCATGACCCTTGGAGCGGCGGACAATGGCGTGAATGCGCGCGACCAGCTCGTCCTTATGGAAGGGCTTGCAGAGGTAATCGTCCGCTCCGACTCCCAGCCCTTTGACCTTGTCGTCAATGCCGTTCAAACCTGAGAGTATCAGGATCGGTGTCCTCACGCGGTTGACGCGAAGCTGCTTGAGAACATCATAGCCTGAAATGTCCGGCAAATTGATGTCCAGAAGAATGATATCATAATCAAAGTGCTTGCCCAGATCAGCACCTTCCTCGCCGAGGTCCGTCGTATAAACGTTGAAGCCCTCGGTGTTCAGCATCAGCTCGATGCTCTGCGCCGTCGCGCTGTCGTCCTCAATCAGCAGAACCCGCATTCGTTTCCCCGTATGTTCGACCCGTGGTACCGACCGCTGCCCAACGGCCGGCATATGTTGACGTTTGCGATTAACCTACGTTGCCGAAACCTAAGCAGGAGAGGTTAACGAAATCTAACAGGCCATTGAAAAACTTAAAGAAATCACCTTAAGCACGAATTTTTTCGCGATGTTCTGCGAAGTTTCACGCTTTCTTCGGCGCGTTTCGGGACGATGCACACGCTTCCTTGAGTTTCCTTACGCGGTTGTTTTCTCATGACCGCACGAGTTGGAAATGCCTGCGTTCATCTCAGTGTGTTGAGATGTGTCCCGATAAAGGACGCCGAATGGTCGATGACTTCCCCGCTCCCCTTGAATGCTGCAACCGCACCGCCTTGACAGTCGCTGCACGTCGCCTCTTCACGCTCCTGCAGTCACGCACGCAAACCTCACCCCATTTCCACTCGCCGATGCTGTTCCCCCGGGCAAAGATGGACCGTGCGTCGCAAGCCCACTTGCGGCGCCGCTTCTCAATGCCCGCATTTGGATTATGCCGCGCCAGCCTTGGCTCGACACCCAACTGCAGTCTTTGTGGAAATCATGGCTTTCGCCATCCGGGATGTATCGACACGCACTCAGCCCAATGCGAATCGCATGAAAAAAATATCATCTCGCCCCCGCATTCCCAAGGGCCGCCACGCAACAATGCGTTTCAATTGGGGGTCCATTTACGCAAAATTAGGCGTGCCATGGCGATGATCGCATCACCGGATAATGTTTGCCGCAGTGTTGTATCGGTCTGCTCTAGCGCTCGCCCGGATCCTCTGTGACCGGCACACAGTGGCTGTCACCGCCTCGTTTGGCACCGAAATTGAATATCGGCAAAACGGTGGGATTGGCAGAGGAAGCGATTGATGCGTATACGCGATGGTGCCGTTCAGGCTTGCCAGTTTGAATTGGCAGAGCGCCAGCGGGACGTGCAGGACATCGAGATCATGATCTCGGAGTTTTCGCACCTGGCGCAGGAGTTGGAGCAACAGGCCGGCATCGAGGAAGAACGTGCCGGCGTTAGCGACCCTTCGCACTTTTCTTATCCGCCGATTGCCAAGGCGGCGCGCCAGCGGGCGCACAACCTGCGAACGTCAGTGGCCACATTGACGGCGCAGATTGAGACGGCGCGTGCCCGCGCGACAGAGGCGCAGGACGCCCTGGAAAAGGCCGGCGGCATGGCGGAGCGCTCCACGGGCGGTGCCGGACAGATGGCCTTTATGGGCCGCGACGCGCGCATGGCGTAGGGGACGAGCCTGCCGGCGCCGACGCCCGGCAGGAATGAGCGCCCGATCAGCCCTCAGCGAACCGGCTGATCAGCATGTGCGCAAGGGAATAGGGGCCAGGCACGACTAGCCCCTCAGGATGGCGACCGGCCAGCATGGTGCGCACCGTGTCCCGGTCGAACCACTGTGCATCGACGATCTCCTCTGGATCGATCGTCAGATCCTGCGGCGCGGCCTGCGCAAGACACCCGATCATCAGCGAATGCGGAAACGGCCATGGCTGACTGGCGGCGTAGTTGACCGTGTGCGGCCGGATACCGACCTCTTCTTCCACTTCGCGAACGACAGCCTCCTCGATGTCCTCACCCGGCTCAATGAAGCCCGCCAGTGTCGAATAGAGCTTGTCGGGAAAGCGCGCCTCGTGGCCGAGCACACATCGCTCGCCATCGTGGACCAACATGATCACGCAGGGCTCATAGCGCGGGTGATGGTTCTGCCCGCAGGCCCAACACCGCAATCGCCAACCGCCTTCCTTCTGCTTGTTGGCACCGCCGCACAGCCCGCAGCACCGCTGCGCCCTGTGCCATTGGGCCAGCGCGTGGGCAACGCCGACCGTGGCGACCTCATCCGGCGTGGCGCTGCCGGTCACAGCAAGCGTGCGCAGGTCGCTAACGGATGAGAACGTTCCTGGCTCGGCCGGGATGACGCGGGCCCTGTGCTCGGTGATGGCAATGAAAAACACCGGCGTCCCGTCCTGCATCAGCCCGATGAAGGATTGCGCCTCGCGGGCCAGCTCAAAGCGCTCGATGTCTGCGCCCGACAGCCAGTTGATGGTGCGCCGGCCGTCGTCATGCTTGCTCACCCAAGGCTTCATCTCGATGAGCAGCAGCGTGCGCGCCCGCGCGTCCCGGCGGGCAGCCGCCAGCGCCTCATCGTCGCGGCGCAGCGTTACAGCACGGTCGAGCGAGAAGACAAAAGGGTGCGGCTTGGTGGCAGCCATCGCGAGAGCGGTTTCATCCATAGGCTTCCCCGAATTGGCACGAATGAGGCGCTGGCCGCAGGCAGCCGCGCAGCCATCCACTGACCGCCCGCCACCCCTGGCGCTTGCGCACGGCTCCACAGTGCGCCGCGAATTGCAAGACCGTCGATTGGTTTGCCAGTGTTCCGGTTCTGACATTTGCCTGCCCTTCGGCATCAGGCGCGCGCGCAGGTATCAGGACCATCGGAAATACGCATATCCAAATGTTTTAATTACGATTTATCCATATTGCGCTTGTTTGTGAACGCGATCTCGCAGGGGGCGCAAACGACCGATGCGCTGCACGAAGAGGCCTCTGCGGCGACCAGCGAAGAGTTGAATCCACCCGCGACGGCCCGCCATGCTGTGTCGCAGCCGCACTGCCTCTTGCATGTGGTTGGCGGACGCGTGATATAGCTCGTGGAAGGTGGGCGTTGGGCGCATCCCTCGCCAACCGGGTCAGGTCCGGAAGGAAGCAGCCCCAACGAGTTCTGTGCGGGTCAGCGCCTATCCTTCCACCTCCCGCCTCCGGCGGGCCGCCCCACGGCGCACACCGGCTCCCCGCCAAAAGATTTTCACGCACGGGTCAACGCGCCACGATGGCTCGCGCAATGCGCCGGGCTCGAGGTGTCCTTTTGGAAAATTATCTCGTCCTCGCCCGCAAGTATCGCCCCTCGGCTTTCGACGATCTCATCGGCCAGGACGCGATGGTGCGCACGCTGCGCAACGCATTTGCGACCGGCAGGATTGCACAGGCTTACATGCTGACGGGCGTGCGCGGTGTCGGCAAGACCACGACGGCGCGCATCCTGGCGCGCGGCCTCAACTATGTGCCGGGTGACGATGACCCCGGCGCGCCCACAGTCGACATGGCTGCGCCGGGCATTCACTGCGCTGAGATCCTGGCATCGCGCCATCCCGATGTCCTGGAGATCGATGCCGCCTCGAACACCGGCATCGATAACATCCGCGAGATCATCGAAACGGCGCGCTATCGCCCCGTCGCCGCGCGCTACAAAGTCTTTATCATCGATGAGGTGCACATGCTCTCCAAGGGTGCGTTCAACGCGCTCTTGAAGACGCTGGAGGAGCCGCCGGAGCACGCGAAGTTCATCTTCGCCACCACCGAGGTGCGCAAGGTGCCGGTGACGGTGCTGTCACGCTGCCAGCGGTTCGACCTGAGGCGCGTGCCCGCCGACCTATTGGTCAAGCACTACGCCGGCATTGTCGCCAAGGAGGGGGCACAGGCCGAGCAGCGCGGCCTCGCACTCATCGCGCGCGCAGCGCAAGGCTCCGTGCGTGACGGCCTGTCCATTCTCGATCAGGCACTGGCCATCGGGTCAGGCGAAGTGACGGCGGCGACCGTGCAAGACATGCTGGGGCTCGCCGACCGCCAGCGCACACTTGATTTGCTTGAACTGATCCTCTCCGGCCAACCCGGCCCGGCGCTGGAAGCCCACGACGCGCTCTACGCCGATGGTGCCGAACCGGCCCAGGTGATGGCCGATATGGCGGACCTTGTGCACCTGATGACCCGCGCCCAGGTGGTCGGGCGCGCGCGGATGGCTGCAGACCTGAGCGTCGAGGAAGCCGACAGAATAGAAGACCTTGCCGGACGCTTGAGCATACCGTTGCTCTCCCGGGCCTGGGCGCTGTTGTCGAAGGGGTGCGAGGAGGTGCTGCGCGCAAGCGAGGATCGCGTGGCAGCCGAAATGCTGATCGTCCGTGTGTGCTACACCGCAACGCTGCCCCATCCGGACGGCTCTGGCGCATCGAAGCCGGTGGGCGACGCAAGCACCACCGCGCGGGGCACAACGGGACCGCAGGGAGCAGCGCCCGCCGGCGTCAACGCCAGCGCTTCGGGGCCGCGTCTGGTGGCAAGCGGCGGCGGCGCGCGGTTGGCAGGCGAGCCTGCGCAGGCCTTCCCACCGCCGCAGGCCCTCCCATCAACGGACCATCAACCACCGGACGCCCGCCCGCAGGCGCCGACGCCGCTCACGTCACTGCAAGACGTGGTCGATGTCGCGAAGGCCCACCGCGACATCGTTCTGCAACTCGATGTGGAGCAATATGTCCGCCCGGTCCGTTTTGCGCCGGGCACAATCGAGGTGAGCCTTGAGCCCGGAGCCCCACGCGCGCTGATCGGCGACCTTGGCGCCAAACTGTCTGAGTGGACGGGCCAACGCGTCATGGTCGCCCTGTCCACCGAGCGCGGCGGGCCAACGCTCGACGAGGAGAAAAAAGCCGAGCAGGCCCGGCTGTTGCGCGAGGTCGAGGCCGATCCCGTGATGAAGGCTTTCCGCGACCAGTTCCCCGACGCGAAGATTGAAGACATCAGGCCGCTGACGCCCGATGATGCCATGCCGCAGGGCGGGCAGGGGTCGCAACCGGGGACGCACGAGCCGTCACACCCGTCGCTTCCCGATCACGGCACCACTGAACAATAAGGCCTGCGGCTGTCAGGACCGCGGGCAACACCAGCACACGGAAAGGATGCGCCATGGACATCATGGGCATGATGAAAAAGGCCAAGGAAATGCAGGCCCGCATGGCCGAGGTGCAGGAGGGACTGGCCGAGGCCAGCGTCGAGGGCCAGTCCGGCGGCGGGCTTGTGAGCGTGACCCTGAACGGCAAAGGCGAGATGCGTGGTGTTAAAATCGATCCATCCCTCCTCAAGCCGGACGATGCCGAAATGGTGGAAGACCTGATCGTCGCAGCGCACCAGACGGCGCGCGAGAAGGCGGATGCCATGATGCAGGAAAAGATGGCCGAGATGACCGGTGGACTGCCGCTGCCGCCCGGCATGAAACTTTTCTGAGAAGGGCGCGCCGCAGCGCATGGCAGCGCCCCAGGCACTGCCAAAGACAGTGCCAAAGGGCGGCCGGCCGGCAACCGCTGGCTCCAGCAGTCGCGCTGCTTCGCCGCCTTTTCCATTATCGGCTTGGCGCGTGGGGGCCAATCCAGGCCCACCGCCGCGCGCGTTGGTGCTGCGTGACGGCAAGCGACAAGGATACCGTGGGCCATGGCTGACCAACCGGGTGGACCCGAACTGCAGCGCCTGATCCAGTGCCTGGCGAAACTGCCGGGCCTCGGTCCGCGCTCCGCCCGCAAGGCAGCCCTGCATCTCATCAAGCGCCGCGACGAGCAGATGGAGCCACTGCTGCGCGCCCTGGCCGATACGCTGGGCGCCATCGTGACCTGCTCGGTCTGCGGCAACCTGGACACACGCTCGCCTTGCAGCGTCTGCGCCGACAATCGGCGCGACCCGCGACTGATCGTGGTCGTGGAAGACGTGGGTGACGTCTGGGCTCTTGAGCGCGCCGGCGTCGTGGAAGGCCGCTACCACGTTCTTGGCGGCACTTTATCTCCCCTCGATGGCGTGGGCCCGGATGCGCTGAACATCCCGCGGTTGATGGAGCGTGCCGTGCGCGATGGCGCCAACGAGGTCGTGCTGGCGCTCAACGCAACGGTGGAAGGCCAGTCGACCGCGCACTATCTGGCCGATCTGCTTGGCGAAAAGGGAATAAAAGTCTCCCGCCTCGCACAGGGCGTCCCGGTGGGTGGTGAACTGGATTATCTGGACGACGGCACGCTGGCCGCCGCCATCCGCGCGCGCAAAACCATGTCGTGACGGGCATCTTGGGTGCCGATCACCGGATGGATGTTCGCCGGGCGAACGGCACTCCGACGGGGCCCCGTCGGGGAGGCGCGCGCCTGACTCCGCCGCCTTCGCAGCCTGTGCGGCAGTGTCAGAACAGGCTGGTAAGGTCTCGCGGTTACACTGAGCAAACAGTTCTCACGACCAACGCGCGCCGATGTATCGATACCGCTCTCTTGAACCTGAAAAGATCGTTGAAACGCTTGAGGTGCTTTCGCTCCGCATCGATGAGCGCATTCCAGGCGCCGGGCTGTCCGCCGTTTGCCGCGAACTCACGACGATTGCGCGCGAATGCACCGACCGGATCCAGCGCATCCGCAAGCCAATCCTATGGCTGCGGCTCATCACCGGCGGCGTCTTGGGGGTTGGCGTTGCTCTGCTGATCGGGCTGGGTGGCATCATCGAGTTCAAGCGCACGGCCGATGACCTGTTCGGTGTGCTCCAGGGGCTCGATGCCGCGTTCAACGTCATCGTGCTGATGGGGGCAGGTGCGTTTTTCCTGGTCTCCGCTGAGGAGCGCTACAAACGTCGCCGGATCCTGGCCGACCTGCACGAGCTGCGCTCGATCGTGCATGTGATCGACATGCACCAGCTCACCAAGGACCCGAGCACACTGCTTTCAGGCCAACCGCGCACGACCCATTCGCCGGAACGGACCATGACGGAGTTCGAGCTGTCGCGGTATCTCGATTACTGCAGCGAGATGCTATCGCTGACGGCCAAGGTGGCCGCGCTCTACGCCCAGACGTTTCGCGATCCAGTCGTCATCTCCAACGTCAATGAGATTGAACAACTGACAACCAACCTTGCCCGCAAAATCTGGCAGAAAATCATGGTGTTGCGCCAGTATTCCCAGGGCGCGGCTAAGCGGCCAGCGCAATCGGCGCGCTTGCGTATGAGGCGCGCGCCAAACGCACCATCAACCGCTCCTGGCGGGCCTGGGCCAGGCCCAACGGGCCATGAGGCGGCTGGGCACGTGGAGGGATCCGAGCACCCGGCGCCCCCCACGTCGGGTGTCGGCGTCACCACCTGACCGCACCAGCCCACCGTGCGGACACAACCGTGTCGCAACAATGTGTTGCATGCGCACACCACGTCCATGCTAGCGATCTGCAAGCCGCCATATTGACGCCAATAAGAAACGCCGATCACTCGGTATTAACCTTAATGTTGAATGCTCAGCGCTGAAAACGCGCTCGGCGCGCAAGGCAAAGGGGTAGGGTGCCGGCATGGACGAGATCAACCTGATGGACGACGGCACTCAGGCAAGCACGGCTCTGCCCACGCTCTATTGGCTCAACTACGGCATTTGCGTCGCCTTCGTTGGCGCAGCCGTCAGTGGCGTCAGCGCACTGAACAACATCTCGCCGGACCTGTTCCTCACCGGATCGCCTGAGATCGGTTTTTATAACATGATCGCGTTGTTGATCCTCGTCGTGCCCGTGACGGCGCTAGCCGTGACCCGTTTGCAACAGCGCCGGGACCGCAACGCCTGGGGCGCATTGCTGATGCCTTTTGCGCTGCTCGCAATCATGTGCGTGCACTTTGACAAGCCGGCCCTGTTGGGGGCTGGCTCTGCCATGATCAAGGGCCTGCCAACAGCGCTGGTCGTGCTGATGGCCGGCTGGGTGATTGCCGAAACCACCTACGATATGCTGGTGACATCGCGCGCGGCCCCCGCCAAAGGCGTTTGACACCGACGCGCCGCGATTGCATCGCTGCCGGGCCGCTCAGTGTTGGGCGTGAGGCGACAGACGGCGGCGAATTGCCGGCTTCCGTGTGGCGCCTGAAACGTCCACTTTGATGCTGCCCCGTCGGGCACACACCAGTGATGCCCATGACGCCGCAGGGCATGCCGCCCGCGCGCCCGGACCAAGTGATGTCGATCCACCATCTGTTTTTCGAGTTCGACGGACGCATACCACGCCTGATGTGGTGGGCGGGCATGGTGCTGTTGCTGGTGCCGTCCATCCTACTGCTGTCGCTGCTGCAGCCGCAGCCCGATCCAACGGAGATCAGCGACGCGAGCCGTCAGAATGCCTTGGTGTCATTCTTCGCACTGCTTCTGATCGTGCCGGAAGCAGCGATCACGACCAAACGGTTCAATGACCGCGGTCATCCGGCGTGGGTGGCGCAGGTGTTTGTGCTGATCCGCGTTGCAACCGTTACGGCGCAGCACTTCGGGTTTTTCATCGACCTTGAAAACATGTCGCCCAACGAGAGCTTCGTGTGGGTGCTGCTGTCGGGCTATTCGGTCTGGCTGGTGGTCGACAACGGGCTGCTGCGGGGCACCGACGGGCCGAACACCTATGGGCCGGACCCGCTGCGCGAACAAAGCACCTGACGCGCGCTCAACTCGCTCAGCCGACCGAAGCGCCGGACGTGAGCCCAACACATTGGGAGCAAGCCGGCGATGTCAGCAGATGACCCCCGACATGCGGACCCGGCAGTGCTGAACGGGCTGGACCCCACTGACCCCGTCGCCTTGACGCAAGCTCTGGTGCGATGCCCAAGCGTCACGCCAGATGAAGGCGGTGCGATCATCCTGCTGGAGCAATTTCTGAGCGCAGCGGGCTTCACCTGCCACCGCCTGCCCTTCCAAAGCCAAGGCCACGCGCGCATCGACAACCTGTTCGCGCGCATCGGCACCGGACAACCGCACCTCTGCTTTGCGGGCCATACGGACGTCGTGCCGACCGGTGACCCAGCGTCGTGGTCCGATGATCCCTTTTCCGGCACCATCCGCGACGGCCGCATCTGGGGGCGCGGCTCGGTCGACATGAAAAGCGGCGTGGCCTGCTTCGTGGCGGCGGCCTTGGCGGTTCTACAGGCCAATGGTGGCACTCTGCCCGGCAAGGGGTCACTCAGTCTGTTGATCACCGGCGACGAAGAGGCTGACGCCATCGATGGCACAGTGCGCGTGCTCGACTGGATGGCCGACAATGGCCATACACCCGACATGTGCCTGGTGGGCGAGCCGACATGCCCGGGCGCGCTCGGCGAAGAGATCAAGATCGGCCGGCGCGGCAGCCTGACCGGACGGCTGACGGTGACGGGCCGGCAGGGCCACGTTGCCTATCAGGAGGCAGCCGTAAATCCGGTTCCCGCGATGGCGCGCGTCGTCACCGCCCTGAGCGCTGGCATCGATGCGGGCACGGCGCATTTCCCGCCCACGAACCTGGAATTCACAACCGTCGACGTCGGCAACCCGGCGACGAATGTCATTCCGGAGCGCGTGACGGCAACCTTCAACGTCCGCTTCAATGATTTGCAGACACGCGCGGGCCTCGAGGCACTGTTGCACGAGCGCATTTCAACCGCGCTGGAGGGCTCCGGCTGCACCATGACGGTGGCGTTTTCCAGCAACGCCGATGCCTTCCTCACAAAGCCGGGCCACTGGACCAAGCTCGTGGCCGATGTGGTGCGCGATGTGACCGGACTGGCGCCGAGGCTCAGCACGGCAGGCGGAACGTCTGATGCTCGTTTCGTGGCGCGCCATTGCCCGGTGGTTGAATGCGGTCTCGTCAATCAGGGCATGCACCAGGTGGACGAAAGCGTCGCCGTTGCAGACCTGGCAGGGCTCAAGGAGATCTACACCCGCATCATCGCGCGGGCTTTGGCCGAGGGTGATGGCTAAAGCTGCGCGTCGCTACCGCCCGCAGTGCGCAGTCCAGCCAGCGCCGCGCGCGCTTGCGCAAGCGTCTCTGCCGGGCTGGCGCTGGCGTCGATAATCGCCCAGTCCAATGGGCCGACGTCGTAGCGTGATTGCAACCGCGCAACCCGCGCGTCGGCGTCCGACGCATCGCCCCTGCGGCCTGAAACACGCGCGACCCGCGCCGCCTCGCCGGCCTCCAGCCACAGCCCGACAAATGGAACGCCGGCATCCAACGCAACCTCAGCCAGTGCGGTCCGTTCGTCAGGCTTGGCGAACACGGCATCCACGACCACGCCGTGCCCGGCGGCCAGCCCCACGGCAGCGCGCCTGCGCAAGGTCTCAAAGGTGCGCTGCGTGACCGGCGCGCAGTACCCGGACGCCGACAACGGGTGCTCCGCCGTCACGCCCATGATCTCTTTGCGCACCACGTCGCTGCGCAGGTGGACGGCGCCCGGCATCGCCCCAACGTCCGGCGCGAGGGCCCGCGCGAGCGTGGACTTTCCCGTGCCGGACAAGCCCCCCACAGCAACGAGGCAAGCGCGTTGAGGCGCCAGCGCCCGCGCCGCAAGCGCAAAGTAGGAGCCTGCCTCCTCAGCGACAGCAGGGCGGCCGCCGCCGCCACCCGCTGCGTTGGCTGCATTTTTCAGTCCTTCGAGTTTCTCGATGCCGACCATCGCCCGGATGGCCGCGCGCAGAGAGATAAAAAGCGGCAAAAGGGCCAGACCCTCCAGAAGGTCCCTCCCGCCTGTGCGTGCGATGACCTCGTTCAGCACCACATTCGCCTCGGCGCGCAGACCCCGGTGCTCAAGGTCCATCAGCAGGAACGCCAGGTCATAAAGTGTGTCGACAGTGGCCAACCGCTCATCAAACTCCAGTGCATCGAACGGCACCGGCCCGCGCTCCAACAGCACAATGTTGCGCAGGTGCAGATCGCCGTGGCAGCGCCGCACCCAACCGCGTTCGCGCCGCCGTTGAATAAGTGTGGCCTGCGCATCCAGGGTCTGGTTGAGGCGCGCCGCGTAACGGTCCACCTCACCGCGAGATACCGGGGAGGCCGGCGCGGACAGCGCCGCAACGCAGCTCTCCGCCACGCCGGCAAGATCTGTCGCCCGGTCCTGGTCACGGACGATCGGCGCGGCAGCGTGCAGGCGTTGGATCTCCCCCGCAAGCTGCAACATGATCTCCCGCGTCAGCCCACCGTCACACGCCAACCGGTCGAGCAACCGCGCCTGGTCGAAGCGGCTCATCTCGACAATCCACTCCGTCACGCCCGCTGTATCGGAAGTCTCAAACGGGTCCACCGGGATCAATTGCCATGTCCCCCGACCGTCTCGCACGAGCGCGCGCAGCCCAAGGTAGAGATCCGGCGCCGTGGCCGCGTTGACCGCCAGTTCGCGCACGCAGGCCTGTCGCCGCGCCAAAAGAGAGGAAAAATCAAGATAGGGCAGCACCACCGCACGCTTGAACTTGAACGCGCGCGCGCCATACAGAACGACGACGGCGGCGTGTGTGGTGATCACATCAGGGCGCTCGGGCGGCGCTAAGGCCGCCCCCAGATCACTCCCCAGGTCACTCCCCAGG